>CAZJFM010000008.1:0-28372 GCA_964545365.1 uncultured Candidatus Competibacteraceae bacterium
GCCACCTTGTCCTCTGAAGGTGGACAGACCGCTTTCGGCAGAAATTCCTGCGCCAGTAAAGGCTACTATCTGCATGGTTTAAGAAGCAAGTTGTTGTAAGATGGCTTGTTCTACTTCGAGGCTGTCCCAACGACTTTCAATGTTAGGCAGCTGCATGACCTTTTGCATGATGGCCTCCTGAGCGTCTCCTTTGGCCAATGCCTCCGAGTAGGGTATATGCGAAAAGGTTACCATGGAGTAAAGCGGAAGCCACTTATCGGGATGCCTTTCTGCAAACCTTGCCTCGATTTTCTTTTGCAGCAAAAAGGATGGGTCGGCCGTTCGGTCGCGCATTTCAATAAAGTTTCTAAGCGCCAGTTCCGAAATAGCCACTCCGTCCGGTTGTCTATGCTGTGCATATTCGGGAAAAAGCCCGTCCCAATTTTGCTTCCGCTCATTGAGCATTTGGTGAAACAATCGACAATCTTCAAAGCCGGCATTCATGCCTTGACCATAAAATGGAACAATGGCATGTGCTGCATCACCCAAAACCAGAACCTCGTCCTTATAGTTCCAGGGTTTGCAGCGAATGGTAACAAGACTGGAGCTGGGGTTGCGTTGGTACTGTTCCACCAAGTCCGGAATAAGCGGAACTACATCGGGGAAGGTTTGGTTAAAAAAGTCACGAATTTGCTCTTCGGATTGCAATTGCTCAAAGGATACGGGTCCCTCAAAGGGGAAAAACAAAGTGCAGGTGAAAGTTGCGTCGGGGTTGGGTAATGCAATAAGCATAAATGAGCCTCTGGGCCATATATGCAGGGTTTCTTTTTCCATTAAAAAGCCCCCATCGGGTGCCGGAGGAATGGTAAGTTCTTTGTACCCGTGTTCAATATAAAACTGTTGGTAATTGAAACGGTCTTGAAACATAAGCGCTTGCCGAACAGCCGAAAAAGCGCCATCGGTTCCAATAAGCCTTTGGTAGATGTGGCTTATTTCTTGCTTTTGGGCATTGGAAAATGTAAGGGTTTTGCTTTCTAAATCAAGCGCTTCGCAACGGTGCTCAAAAAAGAACCGTGTGTTTTCGGCGGCATCTGCCGCTTCAATAAGTAGTTGATTGAGTTTACCTCTACTAACCGAGTAAATTGCTTGGCCTTCTTTGCCGTAAGCTTGATAGCTCAGCTGTCCTTCCGCACTGTGCATGGTGCGTTTGTACATAGGGATGGCTATTTTCCGCACTTCCTCCGCAAGGCCAACTTCTTCGAGCGCCGCCCAGCCTCTTTCGGAAAGGGCCAGGTTTATGGACCTTCCTTCGTATAGTTTTGCTTTTCGAATGTCGGAACGCCTTTCATAAACGTCCACCTTTAGCCCCAATCGACTCAGGTACAATGCTTCCAAGGCGCCAACCAAGCCAGCGCCAACTAAGGTGATGTCTGCCATATAACAAATATACACAGACTGTCTGTTTGTTGAGACTGTTGATGCGGTGCTATTCTGACGGCAATCCTTTCCTGAAGCTGCGGTCAGGAATATAAACATGAAAACACAGCGCGTCAACGGTCCTTAGTATTGAGAATGACCAAGAGCCAATGGATGCATCCAAACCGGATAGAACCAAAATAAATAAAGGTAGAGGGGCTAAAAAAAAGAGCACTGAGTAGGGCGAAATGTAAAAAATAGTTAGGTTTGACAAAAGCATTTGGATATGAGCATTCCGACCGATTTAAAGTACTCGAAAGACCATGAATGGGTTCGTGTAGAGGGCGACGTAGCCACCGTTGGCATTACTGCTTATGCGCAGGGTGAACTTGGCGATATTGTGTTTGTAGAAGTGGATACCGTAGGGGAGACCATGGACAAAGAAGAGGTGTTTGGCAGTGTGGAAGCGGTGAAAACCGTTTCCGATTTATACATGCCAATCTCGGGAGAAATTCTAGAATTTAACGAGTCTTTAAACGATGGTCCTGAAACGGTAAACAGTGATCCTTATGGTGCGGGTTGGATGATAAAGATTCGCATTACCGACAGCGCCGAGCTGGAGGAGTTGATGGATGCTGAGGCTTACTCGGCACACATTGGCTAATTATGTTTTGGCGGCATAACCTCCTGCCTTTGGGGCTCACTTTGTTGGTGAGTTTGTTGTGTTTAACTCCAGGAGGGGATATGCCGGGTTCGCCCTTCATAAGTTTTGATAAACTGAGCCACGCAGCGTTTTTTATGCTGCTTTTTTTTCAGTGGTCGGTGGGCTTACGCAAGCAAGATCGCTTCATTTGGTGGAGGCGACACAGCTTTGCTTTGGCCTTTTTTGGATGCTTGGCTTATGGAGGCTTGCTGGAATTGCTTCAGGGGCTGGCTTTTGAGAGTCGTAGTGCCGATTGGAAGGACTTTTTGGCGGATGCCATAGGAGTTGGAGCCGGCGCCGTGTTTTACGTGCTATTGTTTGGTAAAGATGGCTTTAGATTAGGTATGAGCCATAGAAACCGGTGGCGGCCTAAAAAGTCGATTGAACGTTTTTAAAACACAAACGTATATTATAAAGAAGCCGACAAAATGCTTGTATTGTTCGAAGGAAAAACTTGCAAAGTTGTTTGGGTTCTTTAATTTTATGAGCGATTTAAGTTATGGAACAGCGTAAAAAACCTGAAGTCGATGTGCGCCGCTACAGTTTGTTGGCGGGCGCCATTGGGCTTGTAATTGCCGTGTCTTTTACACTTATGGCCGCCGAATGGCGGGTTTACGTGCAAAAGACCATTGAGGCCTTTGTCCCCGAAGATGATTTTTTGGTGGAAGAACAAATCATCAACTACATTCCACCGCCACCTTCTTCTCCCCCTAAGCCACCGCCCCCTTCGGTAGTGGAGCAGATAGAAATTGTGGAGAATGATGTGGAGTTGGAGCAGGAAGTAGAAATTGATGTGGAAATTGACCTAGAAACCGAAATTTCTGAGAATACCGGGGATTTTGGTTCTGTGGGTGAGGAAGTGCAAGACGACCAGGTATTCCAAATTGTTGAGGATATGCCTAGGTTCGCCGGTTGCGAAGACGCCAAAGATCCGGACAAATGCTTTCAAGAAAAGCTTTACAAGTTTTTAGGTAAAAACTTACGCTATCCGCCTACTGCCAAAGATATGGGCATCACCGGTCGGGTGTATGTTTCTTTTGTAGTAGAAAAGAATGGTTCTGTGGGCGAGGTGAAAGTGTTGCGTGATATTGGTGGCGGTTGCGGCGCGGAGGCCAAGCGCGTAATTTCTCAATTGCCCAAATTTACGCCAGGAAAGCAAAGGGGGCGTCCGGTTAGGGTGCAATATCAGTTGCCCATTAACTTTACGCTTCGCTAAAACGAATAGCAGATGTGCGATTCAAACCTCGAAACCTGATTGTTTCGGGGTTTTTTATTTTAAGGCTTCTAAGTGAAAATGAAAATGCTCCATTACTTTATTGTGGAGCAACTCTTGGCAGGCTTTGGTGACCAGGGCGTTTGCTTCCTCTTCAGAATCGGCTTGTACCTGAAGGCGAATATGCTTTCCGACACGCACCTGGTCAAGGGAGTCTAAACCCAGGTGATGAAGCCCTTTTTCAACGGCTTTACCCTGTGGGTCCAGCAGTGCATCGTGGGGCATAACAGTAATGTGGGCAAGGAAAGAAGCCATGGCCATAAATTTGGTTGTAAAGGTAGCAAAAAGCCCAATGCAAGGCTAGGGCCAACGGTTTTCAATCATGGAAAACAGCAAGTATGCAGGAAGTATGGCTAGGGCGCCCAACCAACCTAAGCTAAGGCATAACAGGGAAATCAATGCCAAAAAACTAATGCGCCAGCGCATGGCTTTTGGAGACTTAGATAGGGACTTAAAGGAGAACAATCGAATGGGGGCATGGAGCCAAAAAGCGGCTAGGAGCGCAAGTAGGGGATAGCCCCACTGTGTGTTAAGGGGCGAGAAAAACCAAAATGGCTCAGACCAAACTACAAGCAATAGGTAGAGCCCACTAAATGGGGTAGGAACTCCAATAAAAGCATTTGTTTGTCGGGCATCGTGGTTGAAACGTGCCAAGCGCAGAGCCGAAGACATGGGCAAGAGCAATAGGAGAAAAGCCTGCCAGGCATTTGGTGGGCTTGGCATAGAGAAGGCCAAAAGGGTGGCCGGAGCCACTCCAAAACTAACCAGGTCGGCAAGGGAGTCCAGGTCTTTACCTACAGGAGATTGTGCCTTAAGCCAACGGGCTACTGCGCCATCGAATACGTCCAACAGTGCCGCTGCTAGAATCAACAAAATACCTGCTTGGGTATGGTCACGGGCAAAAAGCCACAAGGCTAAAACCCCGCAAGCCAGATTCCCAAGGGTAAGCGCGTTAGGTATGGCAGTACGAATCCTCAAAGAAAAGGCTTAAATACATAATGAAATCCGCTCAAAGGTCGGGCTATTTTTGATTCCGCAAAATTTACACTTATTTTGTACACATACACTAAACGGTGAGTAGAATTTTTACTGTGTGGCTGGTATTGTTTGCAGGAGCTATAAGTACTCAAGCTCAAGTAAATAAGTATGCCAATGCTTTCTTAGATATAGGTGTGGGAGCTAGAGGTATTGCCCTCTCCCAAGCAACGGTGGCCTCTGCCGACGATGCTACGGCTGCATTTTGGAACCCAGCAGGGCTTACCGATATGCGGCGAGATATTCAATTGGGTTTGATGCACAACGAGCACTTTGCCGGAATTGTAAAGTTCGATTATGGCACCGTTGCGGTGAAGTTTAGCGAAAAAGATGCCGGCGCTTTTACCTTTATTCGAAGCGGAGTAGACGACATTCCCAATACCTTAGAGCTCCTAGACGCCAACGGCAATGTAGATTACGATCGGGTGCAAAGCTTTTCTGCGGCCGATTATGCATTTATGCTTTCTTATGCCCGAAAAATCGATAAGATAAAGGGCTTGAGTGTTGGAGGCAATGCAAAAGTAATTTACCGCCATATAGGTGAATTTGGTCAGGGTTGGGGGTTTGGAATAGACCTGTCGGCTAGGTATGTGCGCAATAAGTGGAAAATTGGGGCCATGTTTAGGGACGCATCCTCTACCATTACTCAGTTTTCTTACAATACAGAAACGTTTCGAGTGATTTTTGCTCAAACCGGGAATGAGGTGATCTCAAGTTCTACTGAAATTGCAGTGCCCAGACTAATGTTGGCTGGTGCTCGTCGGTTTGACTTGCCTTGGAACTTAAGCGTTCAACCGGAATTGCAAATGGTAATGACTACCGACGGTCGGCGAAATGTGTTGGTAGGTACCGATGTGCTTAGTGTAGACCCGTCTTTTGGTCTTGAGTTTGGCTACAAAGACCTGCTGTTTTTACGCGGTGGTGTAGGACGCTTTCAGTATTTAAAGGAGGTAACTGCCGGTGGAGGCTATGACGGAAAGGCTTTGACGCTATTGCCAACGGCTGGTATTGGGTTCCGAATAAAGGCATTTACAGTGGATTATGCCTTAGCCAATTTCGGCAACAGTTTTATGGGCTTGTCGCATGTGTTTAGCTTGCGGTTGGATTTCCATAAGGCAGGGAAAAAGGAAGCAGATGAATCCACCGAAACTAATCTAAGACCATGAGAGATATGAAGGGTATTTTTTTGTGGTTCTTTTGTTTGGGTTTTCCTCTGATGGGAATGGCCCAATACGGAAATGACTGGATCGATTACAGCCAAACCTACTACAAGTTTCCCGTAGTTCAAGACGGGGTGTACCGAATCAGCGGTCAAACCCTCCAAAATGCGGGAATTCCCATATCAACCATAGATCCTCGCACCCTTCGGATTTACGGTAAAGGCGAGGAGTTGCCTTTGTTTATTCCCGGAGAAGGTGATGGACAGCTAGCGCCCAATGAGTTTATTGAGTTTGTAGCCTTTGGTAACGACGGTTTTTTGGATAGCGAGCTTTACGCACAAGCTGTAGAGCAAGCCCATCCTGCAAGGAGCCTGTTTACGGATACCTTATACTATTTCTTGACCTGGTCCAACAGCAACGGCTTGCGGTATATTAATGAGGTAGATACCAATGCTTTTGCTTACAGTTCGGTAAGTCACCGCACCGAAACTATAGGTCAGGCGCCTGGAGTTGCGCAGAATACCTACTACACCGGCGTTGTATATTCCGGAGGCACTTTAAATCCAATTATGGATGCAGGAGAGGGTTTTGCTTCGCTGACCACAGGCAATTTGAATTTTGCACCGGCGTGGAACAGCGGACCTTTGAATGGGTTTCAATCCATACTCTATAATGCAAGTGCCGAATTGGAGCTTAGAACCGTTACGGCCAGCAACCCCTCTGCCGGGCAGCCAGACCATGTGCACGAGCTGTTGGACGCTGGAGGCAACCTGCTCGAAACGCGCACTTTGGATGGGTACAGGCAAGAGATTTACACCAGCAGCTTGTCTTTTGCCCAGTTTTCGGGTGGAAGTTCTCCATTTACTTTTCGATGCAATACCAGTTTGTCGGGCTTAACCCGAAATGGCATTACGGAATGGCGTTTGAAATTGCCTTTACAAACCCGATTTGGAGGTAGAACCAAGGTCTTGTTTTCTTTGCCGCCGCAAAGCGGCTTAAAGCGAAGTTTATTCCTTCGTGATTTTAATCCTCAGGGAGGAGGAGTGCGCTTGTACGATTTAAGCAGGAGGCGCAGGATACCTGTACAGCCTTGGACTTCCGGAAATTACAGAGCGGTTGTTCCCGGTAATTCCCAGGAGATTGACTTGTATGTTTCGGCAGAAAGCGCCATCACCAATATCGTTCAGTTAAGACCTGCGGGCAATAATGGGAGGTTTCAGGATTTTGAGCGTAGCCGAAAGAATGCAGATTATATCATCATAACCAATGCTTGGTTGCGCGAGGGGGCGCAGCAATATGCAAACTTTAGAAAGCTTACAGGGTTTAGCCCCATGGTGGTAGAAGTCCAAGAGCTTTCCGACCAGTTTGGCCAGGGAGTTGCCAAGCATCCCGAAGCCATTCGGCGCTTTTTGCGCTTGGCCTATCAAAGGTGGGACTTAAAGCCTCGTTATGCCTTTTTTATGGGCAAAGGCATAAAATATACCAGCACCAGAAACAACCAAGCTTTGGCGCAGCGTTCCCTGGTGCCTCCCATGGGAGAACCGGCCTCGGATAATTTATATGCTTGGAATTTGTTGGGCGATGGCAAGCAGCACATCGCTACGGGGCGTTTGGCTGCAGAGAACAACCAACAAGTACTTGATTATTTAGCCAAAATGCAGGCCCACGTTTCGGGAGGCCAAGGCCTGTGGAGAAAACGTTTTTTGCATTTAGGAGGGGGCAACACTGCTGCTGAGCAACTGACTTTGGCCGGCTACCTAAACAACTTTAAGCGTCATGCCGAGGATAGCCTTATGGGAGGGCTGGTAGTAAGCTTGTTTAAAAACTCTTCGGCTCCCATCCAAATCTCTCAGGGCGATTCGATTCAGAACTTAATCAATAACGAAGGCGTTTCTGTCATTACCATTTTTGGGCATGGTTCAGGCCAGGGCTTTGACCAAAACATAGACCAGATTGAGACCTATACCAATCAGGGAAGGTATTTTATGCTCATTGCTAACTCTTGCTTTACAGGCGATATTTTTACGCCGCAACGTTTGGTAAGTGAAGATTTTGTTTTAACCCCAAACAAAGCAGCCTTGGGCTTTTTGGCCTATGGAGCACCTGGGATTTCGAGTTTGATGAGTGTGTACGCGGACACCTTGTACCGGAACCTTTGCAGAGACAGGTTTGGTTTGCCCTTTGGGGAGGCCATGTTGGAAGCCATTAACCGCAACACCCTGCCCTCGAGCAATATTCTTGTGCGATTTACTGCGCAGGGCTTTCAGCTGCATGGCGACCCGGCTTATAGTCTGCGTGTGCCAAAGCATCCGGATTTGTTCATTTCCTCTCCGGGAGTTCGCTTTGAGCCAACGAGTTTAACTACAGATTTGGATAGTTTTCAAGTAGCAGTAGCTGTGCAAAATCAGGGCCGCATGCCCTACGATTCTGTGCTGGTATCGGTACGTTGGAACCGCTTGGGCATGTTAAACGGAGATACTTCCGTATCGGTGTTGATTCCTCCGGTTGGTTTTTCGGATACGGCCAAGCTGTGGTTGCCATTAAACCCAAGAATTATTCCCGGTTTGCATCAATTTACCATTACGGTGGATCCGTCCAACCTGATAACCGAAACTACAAAATCCAACAACAGCCTTAGCTTAAGCCGTACCATTTCGTCGGCAGACATTTTGCCGGTATTTCCTCCCCGGTATGCTGTGGTGCCCGAGTTGCCCTTGCGGATTTCGGTACAAACCGGAGATCCTTTTGCTCCGCAAAGAGGATACCGGATTGAACTGGACACCACTCCGGCATTCAATAGCCCATTTTTGCGAGACACCACCTTTCTTGGTCTTGGGGGTGTTTACTCTTGGACGCCCGGTGTGCAGGCCGCAGATTCTACCGTTTTCTTTTGGCGTGCAGGGGTGGACAGTGCCGGCACGGGCAATTATTACAAATGGAGGAACAGCAGTTTTCAATACATCAATAACCGCTTTGGATGGGGACAAGCGCGTTTTTCTCAGCTGAGCGAAAACAGCGCGTTGTATATGTCCCCTGACGCATCCGGAGCGGCCTTTGACTTTGCGCCGGTATTTAAAAAGCTGAACTGTAAAAGCATTACCTGTCCAACACCAAGCCAATACAGAGAAACCTATTACGACATTGATGGAGCAATTATGGAGCGGGATGGGTGTACGGCCCAGCCGGCTTTGCATATTGCTATTATTGACCCCATTACCTTGGAACCATGGGAGTCGAGGTTTGGAACCCAAAATACAGGGAATGTGTTTGGGAACATCAACGATAACGGGTCTTGCCGTGCCAGGGCGGAGAAGTATTTCATATACTGGCTAAACAGTCCTTTCCAACAAGTTGGCTTGGAGAACCTGTTGTATTCGGTGCCCAACGACCATTATATTTTAGCCTACACCTTTATTCAAGGGCCTTTTAGTCCAGCCGCCTTTCCTTCGAGCTTGGTTACCGCCTTTGAGGCATTGGGGGCCGATACCCTTCAGACCTTGGTGGATAGCTCTTGGGCAAGGCCTTATATTTTCTTTGCGCGCAAAGGCGACTTAACCAGCGCACAAGAAGTGGTGGGTACGCAACAGTGCGGCACCATAAATTTGTCGGTTGACTTAAGTACCGATTGGGTCTATGGCAATTTGAGTACCTCTTTGATTGGCCCGGCCTCGGAATGGCGTTCATTAACTTGGCAAAGCAATCCTGAGGAAACAAACCCATTGACCGACTTAACTTATTTACGCGTATTTGGAGTGAGGGCCAACGGAGGAGAAGATTTGTTGATGGATAATTTGGCGCCCGGCACACAAATCATGAACAGTCTTAACGATTCCGTAAGTGCGCAAACGTATCCATATTTGCGCTTGCAGTATTTTACAAGAGACGACCAAAACTTAACTCCCGGACAATTGAACCAATGGCATGTGCTGTTTGATGGGGTTCCGGAAATGGCATTTGCCCCCAATCGAGGCTTTAGTTTTGCTCAGGACAGTTTGCAACGCGGCGATACCTTGCAGGTAGTGGTGCCTTTTCAGAACATTGGCTACTTAGCTGCCGATAGCTTTTTGGTGCAGCATCAAGTAAGCAGTTTGTCGGGGCAATCGGAGCAGTTGCAGCGCTTTTTGCCTGCTTCTCAGCCGGGAGACCTCTTGTTTGACACCTTGCGCTTTCCAACCCTTGCCTATGGTGGGCAAAACACGTATTTCCTTGAAGGAAATCCGGCTCAGGCCAACGGAAGCTTTTTGGAACAAACGCTATCCAATAACAACGCCATACGGCCATTTTTTGTGGGCAGAGACCGCACCAACCCCTTGTTGGACGTAACCTTTGATGGCATTCGCATTATGGATGGTGACTTGGTTTCGGCCAATCCGCTGATTCAAATTAGCCTTAGCGACGAAAACCCCTTGCTCCCACTCAACGATACCGCCGACTTTGAACTTTACCTGCGCCGACCGGGGTCCAGTCAACCGGTATTGATTCCCATGGGGGATCCGGCCGTTACTTTTTTCCCGGCAACTGCTCAGGACAATGAAGCTAGATTGGAATTTCGACCGGATTTGGAGCAGACGGACGGCATGTATGAGCTGTTGGTAAGGGCACGAGACCGCTCCGGAAATATTTCGGGAACAGGCGATGGAAACTACGACTACCGAGTGCGCTTTGAAGTGGTGCATCAATCTACCATTACTGAGGTAATGAACTACCCGAACCCCTTTAGCACCAGCACACGTTTTGTATTTACTTTAACGGGAACAGAGGTTCCCGATGAGCTGACCATTCGAATCATGACCGTTTCGGGAGTGGTGGTGCGCGAAATTACCATGGACGAGCTAGGCCCCTTGCATATCGGTAGAAACATTACCCAATACGCGTGGGATGGAACGGATGAGTTTGGCGACCCATTGGCTACCGGTACCTATATTTATCAGGTGGTGGCCAAGACCCAAGGAGAGGATTTGGAGCGAAGAGCCTCCGGCGCAGACCGCTTCTTTAAGAATGGCTTTGGTAAAATGTACCTCTTGCGCTAAAATTGCCTAATTTCGGGGGATGCAAAGCATACTTGCCCCCTTGCTTTCCGGCGTTTTATTGGCCTTGGCCTGGCCGGTTCATGGAATTCCTCTGCTGCTTTTTGTAGCCTTAGTTCCCTTGTTTTGGCTCGAAGAACATATCCGAAAGGATGGAGCTTCCCAAAAGGGGCTGCGGTTTTTTATGCTTTCTTGGTCGGGCTTTTTGCTGTTCAATGCCCTTACCACATGGTGGGTTTGGAACTCTACCTCCGGAGGAGCCATATTGGCCATTGTGTGCAATGCCCTATTTATGGCTTTGGTGTTCTTGCTTTACTTTAAAACGGCGGGACGTTTGGGGGCTTTTCGCGGAAAAGTGAGTTTGGTGTTTTTTTGGCTGGCTTTTGAATATGCCCACCTCAATTGGGATTTAAGCTGGCCCTGGCTGCAGTTGGGCAATGGTTTTGCCGCCTGGTATCCAATGATTCAGTGGTATGAATGGACGGGCGTTATGGGCGGAACGCTTTGGGTTTTAGTGGCCAATATGTTGGTGTGGAAAGCCTTGCGCAGCAAGCCTCGGCGAGTGGTTGCTTTTGTTCCTTCTTTTTTGGTGATTCTATTGCCCACCGCTTGGAGCTTAATACGCTATGTTACTTGGGAAGATAAAGGGCCGGCCGTGGAAGTGGTTGCCGTACAGCCCAACATAGACCCATATACCGAAAAGTTTAAAACCAGTGCTGTTGTTCAGGCAGAGGCCATGACCCATTTAGCTCAACAAGCCATTGGTCCGGAAACTCGTTTGGTATTGTTTCCGGAAACTGCGGTTCCTTCCGCTATTTGGCATCAGGATGCAGGAACAACTTCAAAGCTTCGGTTTTATAGGGCTTTGATGGAAAGCAGGCCTGAATTATCGGTGATTACCGGGGTGTATTATATCCAAACCTTTCCTTCTTCTGAGGGGCCAGCGCCGTTATCGGCCAAGCTGTTGCCAAACGGAGATTTTGTGGAGGATTACAATAGTGCTTTGCAGCTGAACCCAGATGGGAGTCAGGCTATTTACCATAAGTCTAAGTTGGTGCCCGGCCCCGAAACCTTTCCTTTTGCAGAGGTTTTAAAGCCTTTTCAAGAAACGCTATTGAAAAACATTCATGGGGTGGGCGATATGGGAAAGCAAAAAGAGCGTAGTGTTTTTCCGCACCCCACCGTTGAAGGATTGGTAGCTGCACCGGTCATTTGCTACGAGTCGGTGTATGGGGATTTTGTTACCGAGTACATGCGGAAAGGAGCCAGCTGCATTACGGTTATTACCAACGATGCTTGGTGGGGCGACACTCCGGGCCATAAACAGTTATTGGCCTATACGCGTTTGCGTGCCATAGAAAACCGGCGTTCGGTGGCTCGTTCGGCCAATACTGGCATTAGTGGCTTCATAAATCAGCGGGGCGACAGCTATGGAACCCTTGGCTATCTGCAAACCGGTTGGGTGAGGGATAATATTCAGCTAAACAGCGAGTTGACCCTTTATACCCGAAGTGGAGATTGGATGGGTCGTTTGTGTTTGTTGTTGGCTCCCTTGCTTTGGTTGTATGGCTTGGTGCATCATAAGCTCAAGAAATAAAAGAGAGCGTTGACGCGTTGCTATTCTGGCGGCGATCCTGTCCTGACGCTTCGTGCTGACGCTACGGTCAGCATCTTTGAGTCAGGGACTTCGTCTTGAAAACACAACGCGTCATCGGTCTCATAAAGTAAAAGCACTCCAAGCGTATGGCCCCCCTGCCCGGCGGAGGGCCATGGCGGGCTGGGGCCTTGCCGCAGCGTGGGCGAGGCTGCGACCAAAGGAAGCACCCGGCAGCCCCGCTGCGGCCGGCCCCGGCCGGCCATGACCGAAGCAGGGGCAGGATGCGTAGTAATGCACTTTTGTTGGAACCGGGGCCCAAAAACAACGATCCTTTTTGGAAACCCAACCAAACGGTCGCAGGCGGCACCATGGAATTCATTCTTTAGAAAGCGCTTCTTGGTGCTTTTTCATTTCCTGAATCACCCTAAGGTGGGCATAGCCTAAGTTGGGGCGGCCGGAGATTTCCCTAAGTTCTTCAAGTTTGGCGTTGGGATGTTCTTTAAGGAGGCCTTCCAAAGCTTCTAAATCGTTGGGGTCTACCAATCGGTCTATGGGGATTTTGCCTTGAGCAATTAAACGTGCAAAGTGTCCTTCTATGGTACTTACGGCCAGCCCTCTTTCAGCGGCTATGGCTTCTATGGACATGTCTTGTTGGTATAAGGCAAAGGTGGTTTCGAAGGTCTCGCCTTTTTTGACTTTTCCTGACTTGGCCTTTGCCGGTTTTTCTTTTTGCTGCTGTTCAAGCTCTTGTATCCAAGCTTCTCTCCAAGCGGGTTTAAATGCAGCTTCCCAGGCTTGTTTGCCCAAGGGTTTGTTTTCCAAAATGGCTTGGGCCAGCAAGCAGGCTTTGGAAAAGTTTTTTATTTGTTGAAACACTTGCAGCTCTAAGTCTTTGACTTCGGCGGCATAGCTCTTGTTGCGGCTGGCTTGGCCCAATTCGCTGTGGTGCTGAAGCAGTTCAAGGCTCCATTCCCTGAATTTGGGCTCAAAATAGGCACGGGCGGCTTGCAAGCGTTGCAATATAAAGGCCAAATCGGGCTGTTCTTGATGAAAAAGTTGCCAGAGCTGGTTGCCAAAAGCTGAGGCCGCCTTTTGCCACTCCGGCGCACGCGAAGCCATGGCCCAAGCCCACTCGCGATAGGGTGCTTTTGCGGCTTTGGCGCCTGCTTGCAAATAGCTTTCGTAATGTTCTTGAAAAACCTTTCCAAGACGCGTGAAGTCGAAGGACTGGCGTCCAAATTCGAACAAATAAGACCAGGCCGCCTGACTGTATTCCTTGGCAAGTGCCGTGGCTTGGGGTTTGGTAGATTCAAAATCCTGCAATGGCAGCGGAATGTCGATTCCCGACTCCGGGAAAGGGCTGGTAAGTACAAGTCCCTGCAGGCCGGTTAACCTCGAAAGTGCCACATAGGCCTGTCCGGAGGCAAACACTTGCTGTACATCCAATACGGCTTTTTCAAAAGTCAGGCCTTGGCTTTTGTGTATGGTAATGGCCCAAGCCAGCTGCAAGGGAAACTGCTTAAAGCTTCCGATTTCTTCTTCTTCTATTTCTCCGGTTTTTTCCGAAACCAAATACCTGAGGTTTTGCCAGGTATAGCTTTCGACATCAATAAACTGGCCTTCTTCGGTTTTTACGGTAATGTGGGATTCCCCTAAGGAGGTAACCCGACCCAGCTTGCCGTTGTAAAAGCGGCCCATACCGCTGGGATCGTTCTTGATGAACATGACTTGCGCCCCTTCTTTCAGCAATAAATCTGTAGGGCATGGGTACATGCTTTCCGGAAAATCCCCTTGAATTTCTGCCTCAAAGCGAAACACAGGTTCTGGAATGCTTCTAAGGCCGTGTTCGTTAATGCGTTTGGCCAGATAATTGTGCGTGGTAAGGGTTATGTATTGCTCGTCCATGTCGGGACGGAAATCGGGCTGGAAATAGCGGTTGAGCGTTTCCAAATCTTCCGGTGCGGTTTGATTGTACCTTAAACGGTTGAGCAGGTCGGTGAATTTTCTATCGCTTTGCCGGTATATTTTTTCGAGTTCTATATATACCGGAGGGTTTTCTTTGAGGGCTCTGGCATGAAAAAAATAAAGTCCGTCGGGGTAATACGGCCGCAAATAGCTGTATTCTTCGTCTTTAATTACGGGCGGCAGCTGCATCATATCGCCAATGAGCAAAAGCTGTATTCCTCCAAAAGGTCGGGCGTCGCGGCGCACATAGCGCAGCACCTGATCTATGGCATCCAGGGTATCGGCACGAAGCATACTCACCTCATCAATCACCAACAGTTCGGCTTCCCGAATGGCTAGTCTTTTTTGCCGACTCATGCGAAAATGACGCAGCAGGGATTGGGCCGTTTCGATGCGCACCGGGCCGTCAAACACCGGAGCAACCCTGTCGGGCAAATAGGTGCAGGGCGGCAGTTGAAATTGGGCATGCAAGGTTACGCCTCGGGCATTGAGCGCTGCAATACCGGTGGGTGCGGTAATGAGCATGCGTTTGTGGGCAGCCTCCCGAATGCGATGCAAAAAGGTGGTTTTTCCTGTGCCCGCTTTTCCGGTTAGAAAAACATGCGCATTGGTGTGGTTTAAAAAGGCTTCAGCAAGTTGGGCAGGGTCCTGTTGGGATTGTTCAGGATCGGACATACTACAAATTTACAAAAAGCCCCTTCCTTGCACAAGCCCTCCCACACTTAGTTTTTCACGATGGTAAGTTCGTCCAGCAGACGTTGAGCACCGCCCAGCTTGTCCATCACAAAGAGCACATAGCGTATGTCTACCGAAATGGTGCGCTTGTAGCGTGGGTCAAATACAATGTCTCCGGCCATGCTTTCCCAGTTGCCGTCAAAAGCGATACCCACCAGTTGGCCTTTGGCATTGATGACCGGGCTTCCTGAGTTTCCTCCGGTAATGTCGTTGTTGCTCAAAAAGTTTACTTGGAGGTCGCCCGAACCGTTGGCATAAGGCCCAAAATCACGCTTTTTAAGGAGGGATTTCAATGTTGCGGGCAAATCAAATTCATGGTCGCCGGGAATTTCTTTTTCCAACAAGCCTTCGTGGCTCGTGGTAGCGCTATACTCAACCGCATCTCTGGGGCCATAGGCCTCCACGGTCCCATAGGTGAGTCTAAGCGTGGAGTTGGCGTCCGGATAAAAGTTGCGGTTGGGCTGGTATTTCATCCAAGCTTCCATCCATAGATGCAGTAATGCTTTTTCGCGGCTGTTAAAATAGGCGGTAGCGGCTTCTATTTCTGTTTCCAGCTTCACAAAATCTTTGGCCAGCAAAAAGCCGGGATCTTTTTCTAAGTCTTTGGCGCTAGGTTTGGACAAAAAGCGCACGAGCTTTTCTTTGGAAGCCAACACGGACTCATCGTATATGTAATTGGCCATGGCCTGGTAGCGATCACCGCCTGCTGGACTTTTTAGCTTGGCTACTTCTTTGCTGCCCATCCAGCCGGGAATGCGCTCGGCAGGAACCGAAAGCTTGTATTGCTTCAACATAGCGCCAAGCACTTTACGATAGGTAGCAGGTTGGTCGTCTTCAAAGCTTCGTGCCATTCCTTTTTGCAGCTTCTCTGCCATGGCCTGGGCTTCCTCGTCTTTGCCTTCACTTAGTTTTCTGTACAGAGAATACAAGGCCTTGCCTCGTGCCAACACCGGATTTAAGGATTGCACCAAGCGTATGGCGAGGCCTTGCAGCATGCTGCTTTGCGCACTTTCGTACAAGGCTCTAAAATCTTTTACCACGGTTTTCATGTCGCCTTCCTGACTTGCAGCCCAAGCTTCCAGCCCGGACTCAAAGGCTTGCCGTTGCTCCCAAATGCCAGCATCGCGCATGGCTTCCATCACGCCTTGATAGTATTTTTCGGAGTTGGCAAATCGGGCTTGCGTACTTGCCAAGGCCAATTTTACGCGAATGTCGGCAGCCATATCCCGTTCCATAATGCGCAGCATGGCGGCAAACATACTTTTGAGTGAAGGATACTGCTCTCTAACTTTATACTCCATAGCCGGCAAAGGAAGGTAACGGGTAGTGCGCGCCGGGAACCCCATAATCATGGTAAAATCTCCGGGAGAAATTCCTGCCAATGAAATAGGCAAGAAGTGCTTGGGTTGGTAAGGTTTGTTGTCCGGGCTGTAGGCCGCAGGCGCGTTGTTGGCATCGGCATACACCCTGAACACCGAAAAGTCGCCCGTATGGCGCGGCCACATCCAGTTGTCGGTATCGCCGCCAAATTTTCCAATAGAGGCCGGTGGCGTGCCTACAAAACGGACATCTTCAAAGGTTTGATACACCCAAAGAATGTATTGATGCTCGTATAGAATAGGAGTAACTCTGGCCGTATACTTCCCGTCGGACTCCACTTCCTGTACAATCCGTTTAATGGCTTCGTCTTTGTCTTTGGCATAGCGCACCCGATCGGTTACGTCTTCCATGCGCACCAAAAAGGTAACAAAAAGCCCTTCGGCAGGCAGCTCTTTTTCGAAACTTGGGGCCCAATAGCCCGAATCGAGGTAGTTATGCTCGGGACTCGAAAGCGAGGCAATGGCATCGTAGCCGCAGTGGTGATTGGTAAACACCAGGCCTTGAGACGAAACCAGCTCCCCGGTGCAAAATCCGCCAAAATGCACAATAGCATCTTTTAAACTGGCCTTATTGAGGCTGTAAATGTCTTCGGCGCTCAACAAACAGCCTTTCTGGCGCATCACCTCAATGTAGTTTTTCACATGCATGGGCAACCACATGCCCTCGTCGGCCTTTCCTTGCTTGGGAAAAAGAAGCAGTGCGAATACAAAAAGGAGGGCTTTTGCCGATGTTAGAATGCGAAATTTGGCCATAAAAAGCATGTTTTCTTTCGGGTGTATTAGTAAACAAAGGTAAGCAGGCTAAGTTAATTTTGGTTTGGGGGCACCCCTAAAGGGTCGGGCCCTCCCTGCTACGCAGCCTCCGAAAAAAGCACAAAGGCAAGCCTAAAGCGGGCGTTCCGCAAGCTCCACACCGCTTTATGCGCCTTGGTAGCTTTTTCCGTAGGCTGGGTATCCGTGCCGGTCCCTTGCCCAAAAAAAATCCCCTATTTGGGCGATGTCCGAAATATTTCAATTACAGTACTCTACCTATGTCTAGTGTAGTTTAGAACCATTCTAAAGAATCAAAAAGGCGTTTTTTTCCAAACAAAATAACCCATTGAAAGGGTTTTCCTATAAATTTGCACCAATCCTTTAATAGGGTTTTTTAACATTGAGGCAACAATTCGCTCTATGAGTAACGCAATGCGCATGACCCGATGGTTTGTAATGCTCCTGCTCCTTTCCTTAACCGGACAGGGTCGGGCACAAGACATAGCACAAGGTGAACAGTTGTTTAAAGCCAACTGTGCCCGGTGTCATTACGTCACCGATAAACGTTTCGTAGGTCCCGGCCTCGCAGGAGTGCGTGACCGCTGGGACGATGAGGCCAACCTAATCGCTTGGATTCGGAATTCCTCCGATTTCCTTAAGACCGGCGATAGCTACGCAACCAAGCTTTTTGAAGAGTATAACGGTTCGGTTATGCCGGCCTTTAACCTCTCCGACGATGAGATTCTTTCGGTGCTTGCGTACATCGATAACCCGCCGGTAGAAGAAGGGGCAGATGGCGGAGGTGAACAAGCCGGAGGCGAAGGAGTTGCCGGCGGTTCCTCAGAGGGCGGCGACAACAACGTCCTTACATACATCCTTATTGGGTTCGCTATCATCCTCTTGATTCTCGCCCGTTCGCTAAACAACGTTTCCAAAGCGCTCGAAAACCTCCGCCGCGAAAAAGCCGGAGAAGAACCCTTGCCGGATTTTAAGCCGGATTACGTGGGGCGTTTGGTTACCTGGGCAGCCAAGAATAAAAAGGTTGTAGGTGTAGCCTCAATCTTGGTAGTGAGTTACTTAGCCTACCAAGGTTTTGTCGGATTAAATACCATTGGTATTTACCAAGGATACCAGCCTGCTCAGCCCATTAAGTTCTCTCATAAGTTGCACGTTGGGCAAAATAAAATTGAGTGTCAGTATTGCCACTCCACGGTAGAGAAAAGCCGTCACGCCAACATTCCTTCTGCCAATGTGTGTATGAATTGCCACAAAGCCGTGCAAGAAGGCCCTCAATACGGCAAAAACGAGATTACCAAAATCTACGCTTCCATCGGATGGAACCCTGAAAAGTTGGCCTATTTTGAAAACTATCAACAAATGGACCCCGAAGAAGTGAAGGCTGTATTCGCTTCCTATTTGGGAGACGACAAGGCCATGAAGGAAGTAGAACCCTTCATTCAAAAGCCTATCGAATGGGTGCAAATCCACAAGCTTCCTGATCATGCGTTCTTTAGTCATGCACAACACGTTAAAGTGGGTAAGGTAGAATGTACTACCTGCCACGGTGAGTTGGCCGAAATGGAGGAAGTGTATCAATACGCCCCACTTACCATGGGTTGGTGCATCAACTGCCACCGTGAAACGGAGGTGCAATATGCCAGCAACGGCTATTACGAGCGCTTACACGATTACTACAAAGAACACAAAGGCGAATACGAAATGCGCGAAGGTCAAGCCTTCACCGTAGAGAAAATCGGTGGCCTTGAATGTTCTAAATGTCATTATTGATCGTTCTTTCCTAATAGTAACCGACCGGAATCGGATATGAGCAACAAGAAAATGTACTGGAAAGGATACGAAGAGCTGGAGCAAGATCCGGCCTTTGTAGCCAATCGCGAGAAAGAATTTCCCGGCGAGGTGCCTATGGATGAATTCCTAGGCGATGGCGAGGCATTGGATGCCACGTCAACCAACCGGCGTGACTTCCTGAAGTTTCTTGGCTTCAGCGTAACTGCAGCTACCCTTGCGGCCTGCGAAACGCCGGTGACCAAGGCCATACCCTATGTGGTAAAGCCGGAAACCATTACGCCCGGAGTCCCCAACTATTATGCCTCTGCCTATTACGATGGCAAAGATTTTGCCAGCTTATCGGTCAAGACGCGGGAGGGAAGACCCATTAAAGTAAAGGGCAATACGCATTGCTCCATAACGCATGGAGGTACCAATGCCCGTATTCAAGCCTCCGTACTTTCCTTGTACGATGGCAAAAGAGCCAAATCTGCCTTGAAAGAGGGCCAACCCATTGCTTGGTCCGATGCAGATAAGGAAATCATTACTTCCTTGCAAAAGATTGCCGATTCAGGAAAGAAAACGGTTTTGCTTAGCCACAGCATTGTTTCTCCTTCCACCAAAAGGGCCATCGCTCAATTTGCGGAAGTTTATGGAAACATTGAGCATATCTCTTACGATGCCGTTTCTTGGAGAAGCATCCGCGATGCACACCGGGAAGTTATGGGCAAGTCCATTATCCCTCATTTGGACTTTAGCAAAGCCAAGTCCATCGTTTCCATTGGCGCCGACTTTTTGAATGGCTGGCTCTTTTCCACGGCTTACGAACATGGCTATGCCGAGGGACGTAATCCGGACAATCCGCACATGAGCCGTCATTTCCAATTTGAGACGGTAATGTCCTTAGCCGGAGCAAACGCCGATTACCGAACCATGATTAAGGCTTCGGAACATGGCGCTGCCGTGGTAGCACTTCACAATTACATTGCCTCTAAGCTTGGTCAAGCCAAAGCAGGAAATGCTGAGGTTGCTTTTAGCGAAGACATTGCCCGCGCCGGAGATCATTTGCTTAGCAATAAAGGAAAGGGACTTGTAGTTTGTGGATTAAACGATAAGCATGCTCAAGGTTTGGTAGCACGCATCAACCAAATGTTGGGCAACTACGGCCATACCTTGCGCACCGACCATACCGTGAATTTGTACCAAGGCAACGACGCTGCTGCCGCTAAGTTGGCAGGTCGTATCGCCAAAGGTGAAGTGGCCGGCTTAATTGTGTACGGCTGCAATCCTGTATATTCCATGCCCAATGGTGCGGAACTTGCCGAAGCAATGAAAGGCCTTAGCCTTTCTGTTTCCTTTGCCGATAGAGTGGAGGAGACTCAAACCCAATATCTGTTGCCGGATCATCACAGCCTGGAGAGCTGGAACGACCATGAGGCAGTAACAGGACGTTACACCATTCAGCAACCTACCATTCACCCACTGTTCGACACACGTCAGGCTCAGGAGAGCTTTTTGGTGTGGACCGGACAAGTGCGTCGTGGAAACAAGAACAACACCAACTTCCGCGATTTTCTTAAGAAGCAATGGCAAGATGGCTTGTTTGTTGGAGGAGAGGGGCTCTTTTTTAGCGACTTCTGGAACAGTTTCTTGTTTGATGGAGTATATACCGCCAAACACAACAGCTCCGAATCTGCCGAAGCCCATACGGAAGCTCCAGTAGAGGGGAATGACGAAACAGTAAACAGCTCTTTTGATGCCGTAGCTGCAGCAAAGGCTCTTTTGAACGCCTCAACCCAAGGTTGGGAAGTGGTGCTTTATGAGAAAGCCGGAATGGGCTGGGGCAACCACAGCAACAACCCCATCCTTCAAGAACTTCCTGACCCAATTACCCGAGTGACCTGGGACAACTATGTTACCATGGCGCCCTCGGATATGGATGAGTTGAACCTCAATAAACTCATGGGCCAAGAACAATATGCCCATGTGGTTAAGGTGACCCTTAACGGTAAAACTGTAGAACTTCCTGCCTTGGCCCAACCCGGTCAAGCCCCCAAAACCATAGGTCTTGCTTTAGGTTATGGCCGTTTGTTTGGACGCCAAGAGCAAAAAGCCATTGGTGCAAATGTGTTCCCGATGCTTCAGGTGAGCAACGGGTACCTTCAAACGCATGCCTTGGGCGCTCAGGTTGAAGCCACAGACACCAGGTATCAACTGGCCGGTACTCAAACCCACCACACCATGATGGGTAGAGATATCATTAAAGAGACTTCGCATAAAGAGTATCAAGGCAATCCTCAATCAGGAAACGCGCCCAAATTGCTCCATACCAACATCAAGGAATTGATTGCAGAGGGGGAGCATGGCGCACCACTAGATAAGATTGACTACTGGCGGGAGTTTAAAATGATTAACCACCGTTGGGGCATGTCTATTGACCTCAACGCATGCACAGGTTGCGGCGCATGTGTGGTTTCTTGTCACGTAGAGAACAACGTTCCTGTGGTAGGAAAAGACGAGATTCGCCGCTCACGCGATATGCATTGGCTGCGGATTGACCGTTACTACACCTCAGACGCCGACCCAAGCACCCGTTACGAGCGTGGAAATAAAAACCATAGCGCCAAGGAAATTCCTCAGGCCAACCCAAGGGTTGCTTTCCAACCGGTGATGTGCCAGCATTGCAACCATGCTCCTTGCGAAACGGTTTGCCCGGTATTGGCTACTACGCACAGCACAGAGGGGCTTAACCAAATGACCTACAACCGTTGTGTAGGTACCCGCTACTGTGCCAACAACTGTCCTTACAAAGTACGTCGCTTCAATTGGTTTAGCTACCACGACAATGATAAGTTTGACTATTACATGAACGACGATTTGGGCAAAATGGTGCTCAATCCCGACGTTACCGTTCGTGCGCGCGGTGTCATGGAAAAATGCTCTATGTGCGTGCAGCGCATTCAAGCCGGCAAGCTTACCGCTAAGTCCGAAGGACGGATGGTAAAAGACGGCGAGATTCAAACCGCCTGCGCCGAAGCTTGTCCCGCTAATGCTATCGTATTTGGTGACTTTAACGACGACAAAGGTCAATTGAGCAAAAAGTCTCAGGAAGGTAGGGCTTACTACTTGTTGGAAGAAGTAGGCGTTAAACCCAATATTGTGTACCAAACCAAAGTGCGCAATGTGGAAGAAGCCTATGGACATGCCGCGCATGGTCATCATGGTGCTGGACACGACGAAGCGCATGATCATTCCGAAGCCGGTCATGAAGAGGCCGCTCACGATATGCCTACCGGACATTAATCAGATTAGAGAAACAACAGAATAACGCCTTATGCAAATTGAATCTCCCATCAGGCAGCCGCTGATCTTAGGAAATAAATCCTATGCTCAGATTACAGACGAAATAGTTCGGCCCATCGAGGGGCGTGCAAATAAGATGTGGTATTTGGTGTTTACCATTGCCGCATTGTGCGCACTCTGGGGACTTGGTTTGATTGCTTACACCTTTGGTACAGGAATTGGGGTATGGGGCCTCAATAAAACCGTAGGTTGGGCTTGGGACATTACCAACTTTGTATGGTGGGTAGGTATTGGTCACGCCGGTACCTTGATTTCTGCCATCTTGTTGCTGTTCCGTCAAAAATGGCGGATGGCTATCAACCGTTCGGCAGAGGCTATGACCATTTTTGCGGTAATATGCGCCGCCATGTTTCCCGGTATTCACGTTGGTCGTGTTTGGGTGGTGTATTGGTTCTTCCCCGTACCAAACCAGTTTGGTTCGCTGTGGGTGAACTTTAACTCACCCCTGCTTTGGGACTTGTTTGCCATCTCTACCTACTTCTCCGTTTCTCTTGGATTCTGGTATGTGGGCTTGATTCCTGACTTTGCAACGGTGCGTGACCGCCAAATTATTCCTTTCATGAAACGTATTTACAAAATCGTTTCTTTCGGATGGAGTGGCACTACCAAAAGCTGGCAGCGTTTCGAAGAAGTGTCCTTGGTACTTGCCGGCCTTTCAACTCCTTTGGTACTTTCCGTACACACCATTGTATCGTTTGACTTTGCTACTTCTGTAATACCGGGTTGGCACACCACCATTTTCCCTCCTTACTTTGTGGCGGGTGCAATTTTCTCGGGCTTTGCCATGGTTGCTACGCTGCTTATTATCATGCGTAAGGTCTTGAACTTGGAGGAGTACATTACGGTGAATCACTTGGAGTCTATGAACAAGATTATTGTGGTTACCGGATCTATTGTAGGTGTAGCCTACATTACCGAACTGGTTATTGCCTGGTATTCCGGTGTACAATATGAGCACTATGCTTTCTTGAACCGCGCTACCGGTCCTTATGCTTGGGCCTATTGGATCATGATGAGCTGTAATGTGATTAGTCCACAGTTGTTTTGGTTTAAAGGAATTCGCCGCAGTTTGGTGGGTACTTTCCTGTTGTCTATTGTGGTTAACATTGGTATGTGGTTTGAGCGTTTCGTAATTATTGTTACCTCATTGCACCGCGACTACTTGCCCTCTTCGTGGACCATGTTTTATCCTACCTGGGTAGACGTAGGCATATTTGTTGGAACCCTGGGTATTTTCTTTACACTCTTCCTGTTGTTTGCGCGTACCTTCCCTGTTATTGCCATTGCCGAGACCAAATCTATTTTGAAGTCCAGCGGTGACGGTTGGAAACGCAAGACAAAAGAAAAGTATGCACGCATCGGTGAAGAAGCCGAAGCCCATTAATTTATTTCATCAGAGACCGTTATGAGCAAGAAAACGATTCTGGCCAAATTCACAGACCCCGACGAGTGTTTGCACGCTGCAGAAGCTTTGGTAAAAGGTGGCGTTAAAATTCGTGAGGTATATTCTCCTTTCCCTATCCACGGAATTGACCCGGTTTTGGGATTATCTAAGACCAGAATTTCAACTGCCGCATTCTTTTATGGTGGCGCGGGTCTTAGCCTTGCCTTATTAATGATGTGGTATATGAACGTTCAGGATTGGCCCATGGATATTGGTGGAAAACCCAGTTTCTCTTTGGCTACCAATTTGCCGGCGTTCATACCTGTTGCCTTTGAAATTACCGTGCTTATTGCTGCGCATGGAATGATAGGAACATACTTCTTTCGCACACGTTTGGCTCCCGGTATTCAGCCTATGAATCCGGAACCCCGGTCAACCAACGACTTATTTGTTATGGAGATTGTTTTGCAAGACAACCCCAAGCAAGAAGCCACCGCTTTGAAAGATCAATTGCTGGAACTCGGTGCCTTGGAATGTACCGATGATGAATTGCGTTATGAAGACTAACCGAAATCGGAAAAACGGCACCATGAAATCATTTAAGCAAATAGCACGGATAGGATCTAGCGCACTTCTCTTTTTGGGGGTGACTTCATGTTTCCAGTCAGATCCCAATAGTCCCGGTTACGAATATATGCCGGATATGTATTACAGCCCCGCCTACAAACCCGGAGAGGCCAATCCGAATTATGAAAACGGCACCACCAATCAAGTGCCGGTCGAAGGTACCGTGGCTCATACCGACGAAGCTTTGGACAAAATAAATTTTGCTCCTTTCCCTTACGAAGATACCCCTGAGGGCCGCGAAGCAGCTATTGCAGAGCTTAAAAGCCCATTAGAACGGAACTCTTTTCATTTAGACGAGGGCAAACGTTTGTACGAAGTGTATTGCATAGCTTGCCACGGCAAGGAAGGCAAAGGGGATGGCTCTGTTGTGAAAATATTGCTGGAAAAGGACAATTACGGTCTACAACCACCGGCTTACAACAGCGACCAACTTAAAGGGATTTCCGAAGGTCAAATTTATTATGCCATGCAATACGGCAAAGGAAATATGGGCAGCTATGCATCTCAAACCAATGCCGTAGAACGTTGGCAGATTGTACAGTATGTACAAACCCTCCAACAACTCGGAGCCGAAGAGGCAGAGGAAACGGATGCCGAAACTACAGAAGCAGCTTCCCCGGACTCTACTGCTGCTAATTGATTTGTTAAACCATTTGCACCACGCCTAAAAAGATAATCATGCAATTCTCCTTACCTGGAAATATCCGCAACCTACTCCTCGGCATGATGGGTATTGGTTTAGTTTCTATCATCGGAGCCTTTGTGGCCGATGCGCATTACGCTTGGGCCAATTTGCTGCTCAACAGTTTCTGGTTTACCGCTATTGCCTTAGCAGGTACCTTCTTTGTTGCCGTACATTATGTGGGCGAAGGTGGTTGGCATATTGGATTTAAGCGTGTGCCCGAAGCCATGAGCCAATATTTGCCTATCGGCTCTCTCTTTCTTTTTATTGTGGTTATTATGGGCTATTTCCATGGACACCACCTATACCATTGGTTGGATCCCGAAGTACAAGCTACCGATGAAATTTACCTTACCTCCGGAAAAAAAGTATGGCTTCAAAACGAGTTTTGGCTCATCCGTACCGTATTTTATCTGGCAGGCTGGATGTTCTTTACCATGAAGCTTCGTCAGTTTTCTTTGAAAGAAGATTTGGAAGGTGGCTTAGCGTGGCATAAAAAGTCCTACCGTTGGTCCGCAGCCTTCCTGGTATTCTTCGCTGTTACATCATCCACCGCTTCTTGGGACTGGTTGATGTCTCTGGACTTCCATTGGTTTTCTACCCTTTTTGGATGGTATATTTTCGCAGGCTTCTTTGTCTCGGCACTTACCCTCATGCTTTTGCTCACTCTCTGGTTAAAGCAAAACGGTTATATGCCGCACCTAAATACCAGTCATATCCATGATTTGGCCAAAATGATGTTTGCTTTCAGCATTTTCTGGACTTACCTATGGTTTAGCCAATACATGCTGATTTGGTATTCCAATATCCCTGAAGAAATCAACTACTTCATGGAGCGTTTCCATACCGCTTACCAACCTTTTATGATTTTTATGTTGGTGATTAACTTCGCGTTCCCGCTCTTGGTGTTAATGCACCGCGATGCAAAGCGGAACTACAGACTTACTTTCGCCGCAGGAATCGTAGTTTTCTTTGGTCACTTTTTAGATATGTACCAAATCATCATGCCGGGAGCTATGGCGGGCTATCAAGTGCTTTTGCCTCAGTCTGTGGGTATGATGATCGGCTTTTTAGGTCTGTTTCTTTTCGTTACCTACCGGGCCCTCGGAAAAGCAGCCCTGGTTCCTCAAAATCACCCTTTCTTAAACGAGTCGAAACAACACCATATTTAAAACTTTTTTTAATCCCACGGTGTTTCAATAACAGCTTGCCATGTTGATGAATATTGCACTTATTGCCCTCATTGTACTTACAGTCTTCACGGCTGCAAGGTTACTTAATGTTATTCAAGCTGCTGCGACCCTGCGTGGTCAAAAGGCGCATGAGGTATCAGAATCCGACAACCAACTGAATGCCTTTATTTGGCTGCTCTATTTGGTAGGGCTCTTGGGAATGTTCGTATACCTCACCGTTAAGTATTACAACGACCAGTTCGTTCCTCAGGCCGCTTCCGCGCATGGCGAAGAGGTAGATAGCCTGTTGAACCTGAACTTTATTGTAATCAGCATCGCTTTTGTTATTACTCAGGTATTGCTCATTTGGTTTAGCTGGAAATACCGCTACAACAAAGCCCGCAGAGCTACCCACTACGCCCACAACAACAATCTGGAGCTTATCTGGACCTTAGTTCCTGCGGTGGTAATGGCCGTTTTGGTGTTAAAAGGTTTAATCGTGTGGAGTCATATTACCGATGACGACGAAGGCGCTATTAATCTTGAGCTTTACGCACGTCAATTCGACTGGACCGCGCGCTACTCCGGGGCAGACAATGCTCTTGGAAAAGCAAATTATACCATGATCAACAACGACAATATCCTTGGTCTGTTGTCGGCTGAAACCATCATGGAACAAATGACCTTACTGCGCAGAGATTCTACGGTAACCGATTCAAGCATCGTAAACGGATTTATGCCCGAAGAAAAGCTCAGCAAGGAGAAAACCAGGTTGAGAAGAATCATTCACCAAATTCGTACCATCGCCGGTTTCCGCTATGAATACGAAACCGGAGCAGAGACTTTTGCTTCTACCTACGACGACGTTATTGTGCGCGATACCATTTACCTTCCGGTAAACCGTCCAATAAAGCTTACCATGCGCTCCCAAGATGTAATTCATAGCGCATACATGCCTCATTTCCGTGTGCACATGTACTGCGTGCCCGGCACAGAAACCTACTTTAACTTTACGCCCATCATTACCTCCGAGGAAATGAAGGAAAAACTCAACGATCCGGATTTCGAATACCGCCTGTATTGCAACAATATCTGCGGCGCTACCCACTTTAACATGATGCTACCAATTCGTGTTATAGACGGAGAGGCCTACGATACTTGGGCGGCCGGTAAAAAGACTTTCGGACAAGAAACCACCGAACGTTTGGCGGCTAAAGGGTGGATTACCCGTTTTGCCAACAATAATTAATTTTTGAACGAACAAGCACGAGTCATGAGTCAAGTTCAATCCAATCAGGTCGCTCAAGAGTCCATCCACGGACACGAGCACGCACACGACCACCACGATCACAAAGAGACGTTCATTACGAAATACATTTTTTCGCAAGACCACAAGATGATCGCAAAGCAATTCCTGATTACAGGAATGTTTATGGGGCTTGTGGGTATGTTGCTCTCTTTGTTCTTTAGGCTTCAATTGGGATGGCCCGGACAAGAAATGCCCATTTTAGAGACTTTTCTAGGCAAATGGGCTCCCGACGGAGTATTAGATCCCAACTTCTATTTGGCGGCTGTAACCATACATGGTACCATCCTTATTTTTATGGTACTTACGGCCGGTCTTTCAGGTACTTTTTCCAACTTGCTGATTCCATTGCAGCTGGGAGCGCGCGACATGGCCTCGCCTTTCCTAAATATGCTGTCGTATTGGTTTTTCTTCGCCTCTAGTGCGGTCATGATGGTTTCGCTTTTTGTAGAAACAGGACCCGCTTCTGCCGGATGGACCGTATACCCTCCGCTCTCCGCTTTGCCTGAGGCTTCCTCCGGTTCCGGTTTGGGTATGACCCTTTGGTTGGTTTCCATCATTCTATTCATTGTTTCCGTACTTATTGGTGGTCTAAACTACATTACCACGGTACTTAACTTGCGTACCAAGGGAATGTCTATGACGCGCATGCCGCTCACCATTTGGGCATTCCTTATTACCGCTATCTTAGGTCTTCTGTCCTTCCCTGTCCTTTTGGCCGCCGGTCTTCTGTTGTTGTTTGACCGCTCCATGGGTACTTCCTTCTATTTGTCTGATATCTACATCTCCGGACAAGCTATGGAGCAAACAGGTGGTAGCCCTGTGCTTTACCAACACTTGTTTTGGTTCCTTGGGCACCCCGAAGTGTATATCATTCTATTGCCTTCCTTGGGCATTACCTCTGAGGTTTTGGCGGTTAACTCGCGCAAACCCATCTTTGGTTACCGGGCCATGATTGGCTCCATGTTGGGTATTGCTTTCCTTTCCTTTATTGTTTGGGGACACCACATGTTCGTTACCGGAATGGA
>CAZJFM010000008.1:28472-45196 GCA_964545365.1 uncultured Candidatus Competibacteraceae bacterium
TTGCTTTCCTTTCCTTTATTGTTTGGGGACACCACATGTTCGTTACCGGAATGGATCCCTTGTTGGGTTCTGTGTTCACCTTCACTACCTTGTTGATTGCTATTCCATCTGCCATTAAGGCGTTTAACTACATCACCACTCTTTGGAAAGGCAATATTGTGTTTACCCCGGGTATGCTCTTCGCTATTGGCGTAGTATCTCTATTCATCTCCGGTGGTCTTACCGGTATCATCCTTGCCGACTCAGCCCTTGACGTGAATTTGCACCACACCTATTTTGTGGTGGCTCACTTCCACTTAGTAATGGGCGTAGCCTCCATGTTTGGCACCTTTGCAGGGGTATACCATTGGTTCCCCAAAATGTTTGGGCGCATGATGAACAAAAAATTGGGATACATACACTTCTGGGTTACCATTATTTCTGCTTATGGGGTGTTTTTCCCTATGCACTATATGGGTTTGGCCGGTGTCCCACGCCGCTACTACCAAAACTTTGAATTCTTTGACGGCTTTGCTGACTTAAATGTGGTCATCTCCATCTTTGCCATCATTGGAGGTTTGGTTCAGTTCCTCTTCGTCTTTAACTTCTTCTATAGTGCCTTCCGTGGTCCTAAAGCTCCCAAGAACCCTTGGAAAGCTACCACCCTCGAATGGACTGCTCCAGTTAAAGGAATTCACGGCAACTGGCCCGGGGATATTCCTGCCGTACACCGCTGGCCTTACGACTACAGCGTACCTAACGGTGAAGAACGAGACTTTATACCACAAGACGAGGCCTTATCCGAACAGGAAAAAGAAGCCAAAGTCACTCATTAAAAGAACTAAAAAAGCCGCTCTTAAGAGCGGCTTTTTTAGTCAATCTTCGCAACAGCCTCCTTCTCTTTTTGTGTCGGTCGGCCTGTTAGCCCTGAGCCAAGGCCTCCCAAAGCAAGCGAGAGATGACTTCCGTTTCGGTTTGACCCGCTGCCCGGATTTGTTGGGGAACAATGGACGCTTCCGAAAACCCCGGAACGGTATTGATTTCCATGAAAATTAACCCTTCCGTGGGGTGAAGCATATAATCCATGCGTACCAATCCCCGAATGTCCAAAAACGCATAAATGGCCTTGCTGTACTCCTCCATTTGTGTGCTTAGTGCTGCAGAGATGTCGGCCGGTGTAATCTCATCCGATTGTCCTTCGTATTTGGCCTGGTAATCAAAAAACTCATTATGGGGTACAATCTCGGTAGGGGGCAAGCAAATTAAGTTGGTTTGATATGTGTAAAGCCCCATGGTGAGCTCCCGACCCGGCAAAAAACCCTCGGCCAGCACTTCGTGATCTACCTCAAAGGCCTTTTCAATAGCCTCTACCATTTCGGTTTTGCTTTTTACCTTAAAGGTAGCTAAGCTGGACCCTCCGTTGTTTGGCTTCACAAAAAGAGGCAGCCCCAGCTCCTCAACCGCTTGGTCAATGGATATTTGTGTCTGACTGGCTCTGTACAACAAGGACTTTGCTACAGGAATCCCTAAGGAAGCTACCAAAGTTTTGGTCAGCTGTTTGTTCATGGTGAGCGAGGAAACCAAGACTCCGGGGGTAGTGTAGGGAAGACCGCACATTTCTAATAAGCCCTGCACTTCACCGCTCTCTCCGGGTACCCCATGCATAATAATGTAGGCCACGTCAAAACAAATCAATTGCCCTTCGTAGGCAAATTCCCAAAGCGATGCGTCAATTTCCAGCTCCTCTCCATCGGGGAATTGCACCCACCAGGTATTTTCTTTAAACACCACAAGCCAAGGTGAAAATGCCTCACGGTCCATTTGCTCCATAACCCGGGCCGCCGATTTTAAACTGATTTCATGTTCGCCGGTATAGCTCCCTGCCAGCACGGCGACAACAGGTTTTGCACTCATATTTCAAATGTAGAGGGCAAATCGCCAGCCGCAACAGCAGGCAAGAATTTTAATCAACAAAGTATTGCACAGACCGCCCCATACGCATCGGGCTAAAGGGCTCAAGAGCTTTTGTCCTTTGCCTCGCCTTGCTTCAAGGCATTCTCAATGGCCACAGCCAGCGCCTTATCCCTTGGCGTTCCCAGCAGCAATTGCTTGTTGTTTTTAAGATGCAGTCGTACGCCCCGGCTTCCATAAATCGACACCGCAGCTTTGGTGCCACGCAGGTTGTAACGCAGCCCCCAGCCGCCAAATTCGCGGATGGGGCTATACGACCCATGGTCCACTCGTTCGATTTGCGCCAAGCGAATTTGTTTAAAATTCCGCATCAAAGGCGAAAGTTTGTAGCTAAGAAATTGATTGTTAAGCCTAAAATGCAGGCGCATGCCGGCCAACAACAACACAATACCCCAAGCGGCCATGCTTAGGGACAGCCAAAGCAGGCCATGAGCCGCAAAGGGAGCAACACCGCACCAACCCAGCACAAAAAACAGAGCAAAAACCATGCCGGGCAAAAGCAAGAGAAACCTGAAACCACGCAAGTTCCACCGCACCGAATCTTCGTACAAAAGCATGCTTAAAAGTAGCGAAATTTGGTTTTGGGCGCCTTATCCTGCCCTTACCTTTAGTGTAGGATCCACCCATGGGCAATTCCAGGCCCTGCAGGGTCCCCGAAGAATCGGGGCCGCTTCGGTGCCGGAATTGCTCCATGGCTGCAGCCTACAGCTACCGGTGCGGTCAGGGGCGCAGTGCTCCGTGTAGAAAAGCTTTTTTGGAAGAGGATTTGGGCCCCGGATGGACGCGGTAGCCTGACGAAAGGAAAGCTTAGTGGGGCCGCCTGAGGCGGGCGGAGCTTTAGCAAGCCCCGCCAAAGGTATGCCCCACTTGGCTTTGCTGAGGCAGCTAAAGCGGAGAGCCGGATAAGGCCCCAAAAAACCTTCACCCGAAAAAAAAACGTACTTTCGGGTCTTACAATTGAATTACGTCGTATCGGAATGCTTCGCTCCAGGAATTTTTGGCTTAATGTGGTGCTGGCCATGCTGTCGGTGCTGTTGTTGCTGTGGCTTACGTTTCGTTTTTTTCATTGGTATACCAATCATGGAGAAACGATTGAAGTTCCACAGTTGGTTGGGCTGAGTGAGGATGATGCCATGCAGCAGCTAGAGGCCCTGGGTTTGGAGGGTCTGCTGAGCGATACCCTGTACGAAGTTCCTGACTCTTTGGCGTTTGTTCCTGCCGGACACGTATTGGACCAAAGTCCGCGCGGAGGAGTTGGGGTGAAAGAGGGACGAAAAGTCCGCTTGTTTTTGCGGTCTGTTACGCCTCCTATGGTTTCCTTGCCCAATTTGGTTAATTTTAGTGTGAACGTAGCTCGCGCAGAGCTTGAGGCCAAGGGTTTGGTGATTGAATCCGTGATTACAGCATCGGGCAGGCCTCCTAAAATGGAGCTGAATCCCCCCATAGTTGAGCTTAGACATAAAGGGAAAGCGCTAAAACCCGGGCAAAAAGTTCCCAAGGGAAGCCTTGTTGTGCTTGTGGTTGATGAGCTAAAAGAGCAAGACGAAGACTCGCTCACGGTAGATGAGGTTTTGAATAATGGGGATAATAGTTTACCTTCAAACTTGAATAACGAAACAAATCCATGAGGTCGGCTCTGATTTTTACAGTTTTTATTGCCCTGCTGAGTGTAAATTTTGCTCAAGCACAGGTGATTATGGGCCCTTTGGATTACAATACAAACAAGCAACAGCTGCATTCGCTAAAACATACGGGGCCTCAGCAAATAGTGAACCCAAGCGGCTCCAACCGTTTTTTTCCTCCCGATACCCTCAACCTTCCCTTTTTAGACGACTTTTCGACCGACCGCTATACCAGCTACGATGCCTGGGAATATCCGGCGCCCAAAGATTCGGTGCGGGCCAAGTATCGTGTATTTCCTGCACCGGCGCAATGGCCGCTTAATTACAAGACTACACCGGCCTATACGTATTTGATTTCCGGAAGTGCCGTAGATAGTTTTCAAACACCGGTGCACGAAATTGTTTTCTATAACGACAGCTTAAATCCATTTCGCCCCAGCGATACCTTAACCGTTTGGGAATTTAGCCCTTTTCGATTGGTGTACAATGAGAATACTCAGCTCGTAGATACCATTCCTCAGTTGTTTGACGGTTTTGTAACGGCAGATACAACAGACACCATTCGGGTGTTTTTTCCACTAAATGACGGGTCGGTGTGGTTGGACCATTATACCTACCGCAACAACACCATGGCCAAAGATCCTCCAAGTTGGGGCGTGGCCACCTTCGACGGAACGGACGAGTTTGGCGCACCCTACGACTTCCAGCCCTCAGCCTACGGGCGCGCCGATCGACTGACGTCCAAACCGATCGATTTAAGTTATCCGGCTTCCGATTCCATTTATTTGAGCTTTTGGGTTCAGCCCCAGGGGCTGGGATATGCTCCTTCACCACAAGACTCTTTAGTCTTGGAATTTCTAGATCCGGTGGCACGCCGTTGGAACCGCAGGTTTGCCTTGCCCGGTGATTCGGTTCGAGATTTTCGTCCCATCCTAATTCCTATTGTGGAGCCTCAATATTTGAGACGTGGCTTTCAGTTTCGTTTTGTAAACTACGCCAACCGGAGTGGTAATCAAGACCATTGGTCTATAGATTATGTGGAGTTGGATCGGTTTAGAACTTTTGACGATACCCTCTTAGAGGACGTGGCTTTGGTAAATGTGCAGCCGCACTTTTTGCGTTTCTACACCGCCATGCCTTGGACGCAAGTGACCATGCCGGAAATTGAGCAAAAATGGCGGAATCAAATTGCCAATAGAGACGATGTTCCTCGAGTTATTTCCTATGGATTTGAAGTGAGAGATACCGATGGGAATTTGTTTAATCAATATCCTCAGGACTACAACCCACTGCCTTCGGATACCAACATTATTCAACCCTATTTAACCGGCGGCTATGCGAGTTACAGCCGTTGGAGTCAGCCCGACTTTACCTACGATTTTGCCAACGGCGGCTATTTTCCATTGCAAGACAGTGCTACCTTCACCGTAAAGCATATACTTACGCAGCTCAACGCAGATAAGCTGTTAGACAACGATACCATTACCGTTACGCAGCCGTTTCACAACTATTTTGCTTACGACGACGGCACGGCAGAAGTGGCGGTATGGCTTGGCGTCCCCGGTTCTTTTGCCGTTAAATTCAGAAATAACTTTGCCGATACCCTCTACGGAATAAGCATGTACTTTTCGCCGGTAAAAGAAAATAACCTGAATCGAAACATTGACCTTACGGTTTGGAAGAGTTTGGATGACGATCCATTGTACACCGAACGAGTGAGGATTGGGGTAAGTCCACTAGACAATGATGCGCGCCGGATATATGAGAACAATGGATTTACTACCTATGTGTTGGAAGAACCTTTGCCTTTGTCCTCGGGTCCATTTTATGTAGGTTGGACGCAAAATCAAATCTTTAAAGTGAATTTAGGATTTGATAGAAACAACGATGCTTCAAACAATACCTTTTACCGGATTTATTCAAATTGGGACACCCTAGACTTAGTTGGAGCCGCTATGATTCGCCCCTTGGTGGCTAATGACTTTAGATTGAATGAACTGAACCAGGAGCCGCTATTGTCTGAGGAACGCATGCAGGTTTTTCCAAACCCAAATCAGGGCATGGTTCATGTGCAAACGGGTGCAGAAATAGCCTCTTGGCGTTTGGTGGATTTGAGTGGCCGCGAACTGAGCCATGGAACGGCAAATCCTGGTCAGCACAGCTTTCATTTGCCTGGCGTTCCACAAGGGATGTATGTTTTTGAAATAACCACCCAGGAAGGACATCAGTTCCGCGAAAAATTACTGATGCAATAAACCCAAGGGGGGATTCTAAGCCGATGGAGGACAATGAGGAGCAGTTCGAAGAGGAGCTGTATGAACATAAGCGCATTACGGTAGATCCGGGGCAGGCTGTTTTACGGGTAGACAAGTTTTTGACCATTCGGTTGGAAAAGACCAGCAGAAACAGGATTCAAAAAGCAGCAGATGCCGGTTGCCTTCAAGTGAATGGAGTTGCGGTAAAAAGTAATTATAAAGTAAAGCCCGGAGATGTGGTGAGTTTGGTATTTCCCACTCCACCTCAAGACCACAGCTTAGAGCCTGAGGACATACCCTTGGAGGTATTGTACCAAGACGATCACCTTTTGGTAATTAATAAGCCGGCGGGAATGGTGGTCCACCCCGGAGTTGGCAATTATAGTGGCACCTTGGTAAATGCCTTGTTGCATCATGTGCGGCATTTGCCCGGAGGGGACGACCAAAGGCCGGGACTAGTGCACCGTCTAGACAAAGATACCAGTGGGGTTATGGTGATTGCCCGAACCGAAGAAGCGATGACGCATTTGGCCGCGCAGTTTTTTCACAGAACCATTCAAAGGCGCTATTTGGCCCTTTGTTGGGGGCTCCCTGATCCTGACAACGGAACCATAACCGGGAACATTGGCCGAGACCAGAACAATAGACAGTTGTATAAGGTCTACCCGGAGGGAGATTTTGGGAAACATGCCGTAACCCATTACGAAACCATTGAGCCATTGGGCTTTGTAAGTCTAATACGTTGTCGTTTAGAAACCGGAAGAACCCATCAAATTCGGGTGCACTTAAAGTTTAAGGGGCATCCTTTGTTCAACGATCCATTTTATGGTGGCGATCGTATTTTACGGGGAGTAGATACTACGAAATACAAACAGTTTATAAAGAATTGTTTGGCCTTGATTCCCGGGCAAGCATTGCATGCCGAGTCTCTGGCTTTTGTGCATCCGGCTACCGGAGAGGAGATGTCTTTTAAGACGGACCCTCCACCGGGTTTTGTTGAAATTTTGGAGAAGTGGCGCAGATATTTAGCGGGTCGAACGCAAGGTGTTGAAAAAGAAGAAGAAGAGACTTAGTGCCGTATTTTCCGATATGCCTTGTCTAGAAAATAGACAAAAGACCGTACAGATATTCGGTATGTTTTTGGTATTTTTATTGGTGTTTTAAATAAACTCCATACTACATGCGCTCTTTTTTTCTTCTTTTTTCAGTGCTTTCCATTCTTTCTCTACCCGCCCAAACCGAACAAAACATAAGGCCCGGAGAGTTATTGGTTATGTTGCATAAAGGCACTGCTGTCCAAACCCTTTTGATCGAACAAGAAGATTGGTCACTCGAGTCTACGGTTAGTGATCGATACAACATACATGTCCTTAAATTTCCATTGAGTACCCCGGCAGAACAAGCCTTGCGGCAAGTTCAATCCATGCCCGGTGTGGCTTTGGCCCAGTTCAACCATACTTTAGAACATAGAGCTGCGCCTAACGATCCAAGCTATGCCTCCGACCAATGGAGCCTGAACAATACAGGTCAAGGAGGGGGAACTCCCGGAGCAGATGTAGATGCCGAGTTGGCTTGGAACATTACTACAGGAGGTTTAACTACTACTGGAGATACCTTGGTGGTGGCCGTTGTAGACGGAAGCTTTCAAATAAGCCATCCTGATTTAGCACCGAATATCTATAGAAACTGGGGCGAAATACCCAACAACAATATTGACGACGACAACAATGGCTATGTAGACGACGTAAACGGTTGGAATGCCTACAACAACAACGGCAACATCAGCAGTGGAACCCATGGAACCCATGTGGCAGGCATTGTTGGTGCCAGAGGAGACAATGGCACGGGAGTTGCCGGTGTGAACTGGCGCGTGAAAATTTTACCCATACAAGGTTCCAGCGGGAATGAATCAACGGTGGTAGGTGCCTATGCTTATGCTGCCACTTTGCGGGAACAGTACAACAATACCAATGGACAGCAAGGCGCTTTTGTGGTTTCTACCAACGCTTCTTTTGGGGTAGATTTCGGTAATGCAGCCAATTATCCCATTTGGTGTGCTTTTTACGATACCTTAGGAACCCTTGGTATTCTTAATGCCGGGGCAGGTCCCAATCAAGGAGTGGATATTGACCAAGTTGGAGATGTGCCCACTACTTGCCCCTCTAGCTATATGGTGGCAGTAACCAACACCACCCGCACCGATCAAAGAAACAATGGAGCAGGCTATGGCGCTATAAATATGGATATTGGAGCGCCCGGAACCAGTATTTACAATACCGTTCCTACCAATAACTACAATGCTTTGACAGGAACCAGCATGGCTACTCCTCATGTAGCGGGAGCCATTGCCTTGTATTACTCAGCGGCCTGTCCACAATTTGTAAACGATTATAAAGCCAACCCGGCAGCATTGGCCTTAACCATGCGCCAGTGGTTGCTTACAGGAGTTGACTCCATTACTTCTATGGCAGGAGTTACCTCTAGTGAAGGCCGCTTGAACCTCTACAAAGGGATTTTGAATGTTCAAACCTACCTATGCAACCCTAACCAGCCCCCTCAAGCAAATTTTGGCGGCGGGGGGCAAACCGGTTGTCCCGGTGCTACATTCAGCTTTAATAGCACTAGCGTGGGTACGGTAGATAGCTTGATTTGGCTGTTTCCCGGAGGCAGCCCCGCGCAATCCTCCAGTCCCAACCCAAGTGTTGTGTACAATGCCCTGGGAAGTTACGACGTGCAGTTGGTGGCCTGCAATGCCTTTGGCTGTGATACCCTGCTACAACAAGGAGCAGTGCAGGTTACCAATACGGGAACTGCCGTAATTTTTGAGGAAACTTTTGAGTCAGGAAGTTTTGCTCAGGCCGGTTGGCAAGTACAAAACCCGGACAACAACAATACCTGGGAGCTGGGTGTGGCAAATGGAACCTCACCCGGAAATGCTGCCGCCTACGTAGACATTTGGAACAACAACACCTTGGGTGGTGCAGAGGACCTACTCATTAGTCCGGCCATTGATGCAAGTCAACACACTTCCTTAAGTTTGAGTTTTGAGCATGCACACAGACGACGTAGCGCAAATTTTAGAGATTCTCTGTTTGTGCTTTTAAGCACCGATGGAGGACAAACCTTTCCGCATAACCTGTTGCGGGTAGCCGAAGATGGCACAGGAACCTTTGCCACAGGCTTTTTGCTCAACAGTAGTTTTGAGCCTACAGGAGCGGGGGATTGGTGCTTTAATGCCGCGACCAACGCCAGCTGCTTTAATTTGGATCTTTCGGCCTTTGATGGGTACCCAAACCTTCGCCTTGCTTTTGTGGTGCAAAACAACGGGGGCAACAATATTTGGCTCGATAATATAAGGCTTACCGGCATCTGCAGTGGTCCTCCGGCCATTGCCCCAATAGCCGATTTTGACCAAAGTTTTGAAACGGTGTGCGTAGGTCAAACGGTACAATTTACAGACCAGTCCCTGTTTTCACCAACCTCTTGGAACTGGACTTTCTCCGGTGGAACCCCGGGAACAAGTACCCAACAAAACCCAACGGTGGTGTATAATCAAGTAGGGGCGTATCCGGTGGTTTTGTTGGCCGCAAATAACAATGGCAGCGACCAGTTCTCCGGTTCCATTACCGTAACTCAGGGGCCACAGCCTCCGATTTTTGAACAAGGAGGTATTTTGAGCACAGATCCTTATGCCTCTTATCAGTGGTTTTTGAATGGGAGCCCTATACCCGGAGCCAATGGACAAAGTTACATTCCCGGTCAGCCGGGTAGCTATTCGGTGCAAGTAAACGACGGGAATGGATGTTCTGGCCAAAGCGAGGCCTTTGCTTTCCAAACCGGTGTTGTGAGCCATAACGAGCAAACTTTTAGCTTGCATCCAAACCCAAGCTATGGACAGTTGATTTTGTCTTACGAGGGCAAAGAAGCCTATGCCTATCAGATCTTGGATTTGAGAGGCCGGGTGCTTCAATCGGGTCAAGTAAAAAGTGGCATTGCTTTGGATGTGCAAGGTATTCCGGCGGGTTACTATGTGCTTAAGGTTCCGGCTTTGGGCCTAGCTATGCCTTGGCTAAAGCTCCCTTAGGCAGGAAAAATAAAACTTCGCCAGTGGTTTCTATCCTCACGGTTAGGTTCCAAAAGTTCCGTGTAGGTTTCCCATGCTTCGTCTACGACTTGCCCAATTTGAATGTTCCACTGGGCATGATGCTTTATAAAGGGCCGGAATACGCTGGTTTTTCGAACCCTTTGTGAGCAATAGAAGAGGAACATTACTTCTCCTTTTTGCACGGTGAGTCCGGCTAAGTGGCAAGGCATATTAGCCAATACTTCTTGAATTTGGGGAAGTAGTTCCATAACTCGGCGCCTTGTCTCCGAAATGTCCATGAGTCCTTCCGGGCTTGGTTTGGCTTTTAATTGTACCCAACCAAGATAACGGAAGTTTTGACCATCCAATTCTTCTTTCAAGGCATGGTCCATAGAAATCATTGCCGGCTTTTGGTCAATTTCGCTGTGGTAGCGAATCCATCGGAAACGTTCAGGAAAGTACATGGAGTAATGTAACGATTTTCTTGGGTCTTTTAAGGTTTAGAGACCGTTGACGCGTTGTGTTTTCAAGTGTATAACCCTGACCAAGGCGTCAGGGTGTATAACCCTGACCAAAGCGTCAGGGTGTATAACCCTGACCAAAGCGTCAGGGTGTATAATCCTGACCGCAGCGTCAGGAAAGGATCGCCGCTAGAATAGCAGCGCGTCAACCGTCTCGTTTAATTTTACTCCATTAGTAGTTTAGGATCACTTCTTTGGCCTGCCAGACCGGAAAAAAGCCTTTAGAAGTAAAATAGTTTCGGGTCTCTTTCGGAGATCCAAAGGCAAGGAAAAAATCGCCGCCCCAGGCGCCCATAGGTTTTAGAATTCCCGGATAATCCGGAAAAAAGTCTTTTAGGCTGTTCAGCAGTAAATGGGCCCTTACCCTTTCTTCGATATGCTGTAAGCAGCTGCCAAAAGCTTCTACGGTTCTTGCTTTGGTAAGCTCTAGGCTTAACTGATTCATTTCGTAGGAAAAGGAACCGGAGTCTTTTTTTGACCGGTATAAATGAATGCCCTCTCGACTATTTTGTTTTTTTCCGCTGTACACAAAAAACAAATGGTCTAGAATGTCTCCGGTTAGGGCAACCGGTGTACTCGAAGGCTTGCCTTCTTGGCGCTGATAAACAATAGGACCGGCAGCTGCTGCACAGGCCAAATCGTAACCTGAGCCTCCAAAAGAGGCGTCGAGCAGTGGATATGGACTGGTTTTAAGAAGGCTGGCAACCAACCAAACCAAGGTGGCGCTGGAACCAAGCCCCCAATCCCGATTGAAGTCTGCTTGTATACGAAGGTGTTGGCTTTTTAGCATGCTTCTTCTGGCATCTTCAGGAGCAGCTCTGAGTAGTTTTTCGAGCATAAACCCCACCTCACGATCCGTACTTTCCATTAAAAGTCCGGTTCCCGGATGAAAAGTGGCTTGAAACCATGGGCTTCCATCGGCCTCTAAGCTGGTCCATATCAAATGTTCACCTTGATGAGGCCTAAGGTGCATAGATTGTCCAAACCTCAAGGGAATGGCCAAGCCTGCGGCTCCATCGAGAAGCGCGTACTCCCCAGAGAGCAGAAATTTTCCGTTTGCCCTAAAGGCGCTTTCTGTTCGTGGGGTTTTCAAGAGAACAAAACTTAACTGCTTTTTTGGGAGTCTGAACGGCTCAATACTTCTTCTCGTTGGCTAAGAACAAAAGCCCGGACCGCAGTAAAAGACACTTTGTGATGCTTAAAATACTCCATCGCTTTCTCTTTTTCCAGAGAAGTAGCATCAAAATGGTTGAGAATATTCAGTAAGTGCATTTTCATGTGGCCTTTTTGGATTCCCGTGGTCGTTAGGGACCTTAGGGCTCCAAAATTATTGGCAAGGCCAAGACTGGCTGCTATGCACATGAGTTCGGAAGCCGAAGGCTGGCCCAACAGTTCAAGACCACGCTTTACCAAAGGGTGTAAGCCGGTTAATCCTCCTACAACACCCAAAGCCATTGGGATTTCAAGTTCGTAATGGAAGGTGTCGTTTTCCAAATTGAGCTTGGTAAGGCTGGTATAGCGACCGTTTCGTGCCGCCCAGGTATGGCCGCAAGCCTCCACTGCTCTAAAATCATTACCGGTAGCCAAGACTACCGCATCAATGCCATTAAAAATACCCTTATTGTGGGTGGTGGCTCTATGCACATCGGCCTCTGCCACCTTCACGGCCTTTTCGAATTTCCAAGCAAACTCCTTGGCGGACATGCCTTCCTGAATGCCAAGTTGTTCAATAGGGCAACTTACCCAACTGCGCACCCGGCACTCCGGGGTGTAGTTGCTTAAAATGCTCATAATAATGTGCACTTCTTGCTGCTCTTCTGTAAAACGATTGCTGTCTTTAAACCAGTCTTGAAGTATACGGGCAAACTCTTCTAAACAAGAGTTGATAAAATTGGCGCCCATGGAGTCGCAGGTCTCAAAGCTGGCTTTAAGCTGAAAATAGCCGGGCTCATAAACCTGCATATCTACCAACTCAATATCCAAAATTCCACCACCTCGCTTGTCCATATTGGAGGTGATGTGTCCGGTTTGCTCTTTTAGCAGCTCCTTAAGCTCTACAAAGTGTTGCTTTAAAATCTCTTCAGGACCATTCCAAATAAAGTGGACTTGACCTACCTTAACCGTGCCTACAATTTCCGCATGAAACCCACCTTTGTCTTGCCAAAATTTGGCGCTTTTTGAAGCTGCTGCCACTACCGAGCTTTCCTCAATTACCATCGGTACCATATAGAGCTTACGGTTCAGCTGAAAATTAGGAACCACGCCAAAAGGAAAGTAAAAATTCGAGAGGGTATTTTCGCTAAACTCATCGAACCGCTGCTGAAGTCCCGGATCGTCGTGCCAAAAACCCTCCAACTCCTTTTGAACCACTTTAGGGTCGTTAAAAAGGGAGGAAACCACGGCAATTTTTTCCGCTTTCGTTAATTTAGAGAACCCTTCAATGGGTGCAGAGTATTTGGGATTCATAAGCATTCGGCTATGTGGATTGAAACGTATCAACCCGCCGGTTAGTTTACAAAGAAATGAACTTCAGAAGTTTTAAGACAGCATAACAGTTTCAGTTTTCCCCTGTCGGCTGTTTACAACGCTCTTGGACGCAGTACAGCCCTTGCCATGGCCAGACCTTCCAATTGTGCTTTGACAAATTTTTGCAACTCAGCATATTCCCCACGGGCATGGGCTAAAAAGCCGGAGGCCATCCCATAAACGGCCGGCATCGGAGATTGCGAAAGAAGCCAATACCCCGACAAATAATCGCTAATACCCCCGCTGATAATCAGCTGATGACAGGCAAGCTGACCCTTGTGTCGGTGGCAAATCTCATGTGCAAAACCCAACATTTCTGCGGCACTGTGACCAACCTTGGTAAACGACTCATGTAGGTTTTTTTCTTTGCCTTGTTGACGGAGGTATTCCAGAAGCGCAAAGTTGGTGCCTCCAAATGCCCCAAAATCTAGCGCCGCCAATGGAAGTTGCAACAAAGCTTCTACCCCAGCAGGGCCAATACCTTGCCCTACTTCCTTTACAATTATGGGAAAGTCCGCTGCATGCAAAACCTGCTTAATGGTTTCCAATGGTGCTCGTGTAAACACATCTCCACCCGCTTGCATCCACTCTTGCAAGGGGTTCACATGAATAATTAACCCGTCGGCCTGGAGCGATTGGATAAGCTCTCGAATGGAAGCAAAGGCCCCTCTGTCTATGAGCTCTTCCAGTTGAGCAATGCCCAGATTGGCATAAAAGGGAAGTTCTTGACCCAAAATGGGACGTAAATTAAAATCTTCGAAAGCCTGGCTGGAATCCAGCAGGGGTCTACAACTGCCTAACCCCATGCCCATGCCAAACTCGGCACAAGCTCTAGCCAAATTTTTGTTTATGTTGGCCGCTTCAGCGGTGCCGCCGGTCATGGAACTTACCCATAGTGGCGCTCTTAGCTGCTTGTTTAAAAAAACTAGAGGCCAGTCGGTTTGGGTAGGGTGCCCACTAAACAGCGGCTCGTAATAAAACCTTGGATCAGCCTCAAGAGTCCTGGAATTGAATGCCAATTCTATATGGTCTTTTTTACGTGTCTCTAAGGACTCTTGATTCGACATACCACAATATTAAGAAATTCATTTGTAGAGCCACTTTTTAATGGCGTTCTCATTGGAACAACCCAAGCGTTTTTTTGTGCATTTTGCCTTTCCTCGGCTTCGTTTACAGTTCCGCCAAGAGGCCCTTTTTCGCTTTAGGTCTTAACACGTATCGGCTGTATCCTATGGAATATTCTTTACCTTTAATCCCATGCTCAAAGTGGACATGCACTCCCATATCCTCCCATCGGAAATCCCGGACTTTTCAAAAAAGTTTGGATATGAGGGATTCATCCGCCTGCATCACCACAAAGCAGGTGCTGCGCGCATGATGCAAGGCGAAAAGTTCTTTCGGGAAATTAAATCCAATTGCTGGGATCCCGAATTAAGGATTCAAGAATATGCAGCCCTTGGAACACAAGTGCAAGTGGTGTGCACCATTCCTGTCATGTTTTCCTATTGGGCCAAACCCAAAGATGGACTCGAGGTCGCCAAGTTCCTTAACGATCATATTGCTGAGCTCCAGCATTCCTACCCCAAACACTATATTTCTTTGGGAACCCTTCCGCTTCAAGACACAGATTTGGCCATTCAGGAGCTGAGAAGAATTAAGGAGGACTTAAACTTGCCGGGCATTCAAATTGGCTCCAACATCAACGACAAAAACTTAGGAGAAGAAAGCCTGTTCCCCATTTTTGAGGCCTGCGCTGACCTAGGAATAGCCGTAATGGTTCATCCCTGGAATATGATGGGAAAGGAGTTTATGGGCAAGTATTGGCTGCCTTGGCTGGTAGGTATGCCCGCAGAAACGGCCAGAGCTATTGCCAGCATGATTTTTTCCGGAACCTTAGAGCGATTGCCCAAATTAAGGGTTTGCTTTGCGCATGCCGGAGGCTCCTTTATTCCAACCATTGGACGGCTCGAGCACGGCTTCAATTGCCGACCGGACTTGGTAGCCATCGACAATCCCATCAACCCTAGAGAATATCTTGGAAAGTTTTGGGTGGATTCCATTACGCACGATGCTGAATTGACCCGATATATTTTGGCCAAGGTCGGTCCACAAAAAGTGGCCTTAGGCTCCGATTACCCATTTCCTCTTGGGGACCTGGAAATTGGAGCTTATCTGGAAACTATGGGCTTAACAGAAGAAGATAAAGCATGGATTTACCACAAATCGGCTCTAGAATGGTTAAATTTAGACCCTGCCTCTTTTGCCTTATAGTTCTTTTGGGGCTTAGTGCTTGTAAGTCCACAGCAGAAAAAAGTGCCAAAGAAAGCTCCCCAAAATCCGAACCCGAAATGCAAGGCCCTATGCCGCCACCGCCCGCAAGAGGAAAGCCCAGCTGCGGGTCGGCCTGGGTGCAAGATACGGCGCTGTGGAAAAGCCCCAGTGCCGACTTTTCCATAGACTCCGCTTGGTTGGACGGCAAGTGCCTGGTACTGCAAATTCAACGCAGCGGAGGCTGTGTTGAGCAGCAAGCACTGCTGGTGACCAACGGCGTACAAAGCAAATCCTTGCCGCCCCAAAGACCCTTACGTTTACTTTTTTTGCAAGAAGACCCGTGCAGAGGACTATTGCAAGAAACCTACAGGTTTGAAATATCCACCTTAGGAGGAGGCGAAGCCTTTGTTATTCAACTTGAAAAGTGGCCTAAGCCCCTGCTGTTTAAGCCTTAAATACAGAACCTGCAATTTCTCTAACCGCTTCCGACTTGCCCATCGTAAAGAAGTGTAAACCGGGAACGCCCTCTTTTAAAAGCTCGGCGCACTGTTTTTTACCCCAAGCTACGCCAACCTCTGCTATTTCTTTATCGTTCACACATTTCATAAGGTCATGAGTGAGCTCTTCCGGTAGGTCAACATGGAAAAACTTGGGCATAAACGTCAAATGAGCCTTGCGCGCTATGGGTTTAATTCCTGGTATGATAGGCACATGAATCCCTGCGTCCTCACATTTTTTCCTAAACGCAAAAAACTTGCTGTTGTCAAAAAACAACTGAGTTATGATATAGCTCGCACCTGCATCTACTTTTTCTTTTAAGTATTTAATATCCAAATCCATGTTTGGAGATTCAAAGTGCTTTTCGGGATATCCGGCTACGCCTATACAAAAGTTCGTGGGGTGTGCTCCTTTGAGATCTTCATCCAAATACTTGCCCTGGTTGAGCTCGCGAATTTGATGCACCAAATCTACCGCATAACTGTGTCCACCTTCGGTAGCGGTAAAATGCGGCTCGGTCTTTATGGGATCTCCGCGCAGCGCAAGCACATTATGAATATCTAAAAAGTTGAGGTCAATGAGGGCATTTTCTGTTTCCTCTTTAGAGAACCCTCCGCAGATCAAATGTGGAACGGTGTCTACATTGTACTTGTTTTGAATGGCGGCACAAATACTCACCGTACCCGGGCGTTTCCGGATGGACACTTTTTCGAGGTAGCCTTTCTCACGCTTTTTATACACGAACTCCTCTCGGTGGTAGGTAACGTTTATAAACGAGGGTCCCAAAGGCATGAGCGGATCTATGGCGTCAAACAAACTACCAATGCCTTTTCCTTTGAGGGGTGGGATGACCTCAAAAGAAAATAGAGGGGCATCCGAAGACTCAATCCTTTCAATAACGTTCATAATCCCCAAAGATAGGCCAAAATAGCAGAACCCCACGCCCCGGGCCCGCCCAGGCCCGCCCGGGCCCGCCTAGGCCCGACGAAAGTCGGCC
>CAZJFM010000008.1:45296-61666 GCA_964545365.1 uncultured Candidatus Competibacteraceae bacterium
GCCCCGGGCCCGCCCAGGCCCGCCCGGGCCCGCCTAGGCCCGACGAAAGTCGGCCCTAGCCCCCCCCAAAAAAACCAAATCTTTAAGAAATAGACTTGCGTACCCGCTGGGTATAATTGCGTAATGCTTCCGGAAAGCTTTGTCCCTGAGACATATATCCCAGAATTTCGCGGGCTGCCAACACATGGGTAAGTTGTTCTCCTTCGTCTTCGCCTTCAATGTCAATGGCGGGTGTTTGCTCTTCGAGCAGGGCTTCTTCGGCCAGTTTCAGGGCCTCATCGTTGTGTTCTTGCACCAGTTTTTTGATGACAGGAATTTTCATGAGGCGATTTGGTTGAGCAGTTCCACGGCCTTTTCTTCTTTGCTGGTAGCGCTTCCATCCACCAGTTTTCCGCCTTTAAACACGGCAATGAAGGGGAGGTTATCTACGCCGGCCAGTTGACGGCTTTCGGGGTTGTTTTCGGCGTTGATGTCCACAAATTGGATGCCTGCGAAGCGTTCGTCTTCGGAAAGGCGGCGGAATTTGGGGGCAAACAGTTTGCAGCTGCCGCACCAATCGGCGTAATATTTTACGGCGATGGCGTCGCCGCTTTCCAGCAATTCTTTGAATTCAGTATCAGTAAGCACGTTTACGGCCATAATTTTTAGGTTTTATTTTTGCAAAATAACGAAAGCCGCTTCGAAAGGGTTCGATATTAAGGTTTTTTAGTTTTGGGCCATTTACCGGCTTTTATCCGCTCCCAGTAAAGGTCGGCTTGGGCCTCGCTCAGCTCGTCCCAGCTTTTGTTTTCGGCCTGCATCCAAGCTTCCAGGCCTTCGAAACGTTGTTTGAATTTTTGATTGGCCCGTGCAAGTGCATCTTCCGGGTTGATGTGTTGAAAGCGGGCCAGGTTGACGAGGCTAAAGAGCAAATCTCCGAACTCGTCTTCTTTTTCCCGCTCGGAGCCCTCTTGCACCGCCTGCTTAAATTCTTGAATTTCTTCGGTGATTTTGTCCCAAACCGGAGCTTCGTGTTTCCAGTCAAAGCCCACGCCCGAGGCCTTTTCTTGCATGCGCCAAGCCTTTACCAGTGCCGGCAGGCTGTTGGGCACCCCGGCCAGGACAGAGCGGTGGCCTTCTTTGAGCTTGATTTTTTCCCAGTTTTGCTTTACGGTTTCGGCGTCATTGGCCTCTACATCGCCGTATATGTGAGGATGCCGCTCAATGAGTTTGTCGCAGATGCCATGCAGCACTTCCGAAAGCCGAAACCAGTTTTTTTCGTCCGCTATGCGGGCATAAAAAACCAAATGCAGAAACAAATCTCCAAGCTCTTTTCGAATTTCACTAGGCTTATTCTCTAAAATGGCGTCCGAAAGTTCATAAAGTTCTTCAATGCTGAGCGTGCGCAGACTTTCCATGGTTTGCTTTTGATCCCATGGACATTGGGTGCGCAGTTCATCCATGATGTTGAGCAAGCGAACAAAGGCCTCCGCGGCTTCTTGATGGTTCTTTTGTACTTTTGTCATTGTAACAAAGATAGGATGCATCCGTATCCTTTACCAGAGAAGCATGATTTGGAAATTAGCACTTATTAGTATTGGCCTTTTGGCCTTGGGCTTTGCCGGCATTGCCATTAAAATTTTGGTTAAGAAAAACGGCAAGTTTGCGGGCACCTGCGCCAGCCAAAGTCCTTTTTTGAACCCCGATGGAAAGGCGTGCAGCATGTGTGGGGCACTTCCTGAAGAACAGTGCAAAAGCGAAAGCTAAACACGGAAATAAATTTCTCTATTTTTACACTGCTTCAATCAATTGCTGAATTATGAGTACCGACGCTGTTCTATCCGCCTGCAAAAGTGCCATGTCCAAGGCCATGGACCATTTAGAAAGTGAACTGCTTAAAATACGCACTGGCAAAGCCAGTCCTGCCATGCTGGATTCGGTAATGGTGCCTTATTACGGCACGCCTACGCCCATACAGCAGGTGGCTTCGGTCAACACCCCGGACGCGCGCACCATATCCGTGCAACCTTGGGAAAAAAACATCATTCCTGACATTGAAAAGGCCATCATTCAAGCCAATTTGGGATTGAATCCTCAAAACGACGGCGAAATGATCCGCATCAACGTGCCGCCCTTAACCGAAGAGCGCCGCAAAGAAATGGTAAAGCTGGCCAAAGCCGAAGGAGAACATGCCAAAGTGAGCCTCCGCAACGCCCGCCGCGACGCCAACGAGGCCGTAAAGAAGCTTCAGAAAGAAGGCCTTGCCGAAGACCTGGCCAAAGATGCCGAAGCAGAAATCCAACAAATTATCGATAGCTTCACCAAAAAGGTGGATGAGCTCTGCGCCATCAAGGAAAAAGAAATTATGAAGGTTTAGAGGCATAAGGTAGTAAAGACGGGATGCCTCCCGTCTCCCATGGATAGCTAAAGACGGGATGCTTCCCGTCTCTCGGTAAAGACGGGGCGTACCCGTCTTTTTTTTGGGGGCCCCTGCTCCGTGTTTCGTTTTTGTATTCTATCCGGCCTTGCGTTCGGTCGCACTCATCAAAAGCAGGCTGCTCTAAGGCTGCGGTGGTTCCGCAAAGCTACACCTCCTCGCCTAAGGGCAGCCTCCTTTTGTTTTCGTGCGGCCCTACCTTGTCCGGGGGGCGACTTTCTTTGCACTTTTGAACCTAAAGTTCGAGGTCTTGGCTAAGACTTAGTAGCGTCTCCATGCTCCACTTCAGAAGGCATGCTCAAGCGGCTAAAGGCAAGCCAGGCCAAAGAGGCCGCGCCATACACAAAGCATTCCGGATCCACGTCAAAGGCCGGATGGTGCACCGAATGTTGGTTTCGGCCATCGGTACTTGCGGTTCCCAGCCGCATAAAAACCAAAGGCGCTTTTTTAGCATAAAAGGCAAAGTCTTCGGCGGTCATGCGCACCGGTAAGTCCAAAACTTGGCTTGCACCCAATAATTCTTGCGCCTTTTGTTTCATGGCTAGGGTATATTCCGGGTCGTTTTCCAGCGGTGGATATCCTTTTTCAATACGCACATCCATGGCCACCCGGTGTTTTTGAGCCACTTCCTTGGCCAAGTCCTGTATGGAAGCGTGCAATAGCGCTCTGTCTTCGGCTTTGAGACACCGAATGGTTCCTTCCATCTGCACCAAAGCCGGAATTACATTGGTGGCCCCCGGGGCATTTATTTTTCCAATCGCCACAATGGGTAAAAAGGCCTCATCGAATAGTGTATTCGGTAGTTCATAAAGCTTCGTCGTCAGTTCCGCAGCGGCCATCACCGGATTGGTCATGCCTTTGGGTAAGGCCGCATGTCCACCGGAGCCTTTTATTTGGATATGCAACTCATCGGTCGAAGCCATGTAAGGGCCGGGTTTAAAGCCTAGCGTTCCCACCGGTGCTTCGGGAAACACATGCAGGGCCAACAAGGGGCCTGCTTTTAGTTTGTCTAAAGCGCCGGATTGCATCATGGCATTGGCTCCTCCGGGTAACTTCTCTTCGCCGGGTTGAAAAATAAAGCTCAGCTCTCCGCCCCAATCCTGTTCGCAGTCTTTTAAAATATGCAAAGCTCCCAGCAAGCAAGTCATGTGCACGTCGTGGCCGCAGGCGTGCATAATGCCTTTATTACGCGAGGCATAGCTTCTCCCGTCCTTAGCGTCTTCTTCTATGGGTAGCGCGTCCATGTCGGCCCTTAAACCAAGGGTTGCATCTCCGGGGCCTTTCCCTTTCCAGCAGCCCCATAGGCCGGCATGCTTTTCTGAGCTGTGGATTTCGCCGATGTTGGAGGGGAGCGCTTCCAATACACGTTTGCGGGTTTCCCATTCTTCAAAAGAAAGTTCAGGAAACCGGTGAAACAGGGCTCTTTTTTCTTGCATCCAAGAAAGGTAGTGTCGGGCCCGTTCCAAAAACCAATCCGGTTTCATTTGCCCAAAATAAATTTAAGGGCAACCACAAGCATAAAACCGCCAAAGATGCGGCGGACTAAAATGGGGTCCAGCTTTAGGGCAATTTTAGAGCCTAAAAAGCTTCCGGCCACAAAACACAAGGCAATCACAAGGGCATAGTTGAATCTTACATGTCCTTTGTTGTAATAATTGAGCACTCCTAACACACCCACCGGCACCATCAGCACCGCCAAGCTGGTTCCCTGGGCGGTCAATTGACTCAAGCCCAGCAAAAAAACCAAGGCGGGGACCATGACCACGCCACCGCCAATGCCAACGAATCCGCTCAAAAATCCGGCCGATATGCCAATTAGAGCGAGCATTATAAAGGTTTGGGTGTCCATAGGCGCTTTCATTAGAAGTCGTTGGGATTTAGCAGCAGTTTAGCGCGTGTGTTGCCCTGCACCAGAACATAGGTTCCTTTTGGTAAGTGGTCTAGATGTAAGACCCCTTGATTGTCAGGAGTTTGGGTGGAAATGAGGCGACCTTCAGTGGTGTATATTTCTACTAAAGGTGTGTTGGGGCCGGGCTTGAGCCATTGTACCCAACCCGCGCTGGGGTTGGGGAAAAGGAGGAAATTATGGTTTGGGGATTCAAGCCCCATGGGCTTGCTTTGTTTGAGCAGAAGCCCGCCTTTTCCGGAGGCATACAAGGTGCCGTTGGCTAAGCCTGTGATGGCACTAATTTCAAGGTAATTTAGAGGGTAGGGCTGTTGTGTCCAAGAGTTTCCTCCATCGGTGGTATGTAAAATAATGCCGTCGCCAACGGCCCAGCCTGTAAGCGGGGAAGCGAACCAAAGGTCGTTAAGGTTTTGTTCTCCGGTTCTAATGCGCTGCCAGGATTCCCCGCCATTGTAGGTTCTTAAAATAAGGCCGTCAAAACCGGTTGCAAACACGGTGTCTTTGTTAAGGACATGCAGCCCGGTTAGGGTCTCAGGTGCTTCTACATCTTGTTTTTCCCAGGCGTTTCCTTGGTCGGTACTTTTGAGGATGGTACCGTTTTCGCCCACACACCAAAGGTATCCTTCGGGGGAGCAAGCTAAGGCCAAAAGCCAAGACTGGGTGGTACTTGGGACTACCGTCCAGCCATTTTCGATTTGGTTGGACACTTGAATGCTTCCGTTGAGTCCACAGGCAATAAGTTTTCCCTGGGGTGTTTGGGTCCAATCCATCATCCAACTGCCGTTGGCAAATTCCATGGAAGTCCAGCTTAGCCCTAAATCGCTGCTGTATATTCCTTTTCCTTCAAATCCTGAGCAGAAAAGCCTTCCATCTTGCGTACTTCCTATGGCGTACTGGATGGGTTGGTTTTGCAGCACCTGGAAGTTCCAGGTAAGGCCTCCATTGGTTGTTCTATACACTCGGGCGGCATCGGGTGTGCCTCCGACGGCAAAGCCGGTATCGGGGTGAATGAAATGAATGTCGAGCAAATTGTCGGGATGAAAAGGCCCCATGGACTGCCAAGTTTGGGCTTTAGCAAGCAAAGGCAACAGGAGCATTACGAAATACCATTTGGGCATGGTGATTTTTTTTCAAAGGTAGGAAATCTACCAGAGGCGATAGACTCAGGTTGGGAGGTTTGGGCATTAAGCGTTATTTTTAAACCATGAACCATGTGCTATCGCTTTTTCTTGTGTTTGGTGTTTTTTCCATGAGCCTTTTTGGACAAGGGGTCACTATTGGCAGCAATAATCCTCCCGACTCTTCGGCAGTACTGGATTTGCAGTCGACTACCCGTGGCTTTGCACTCCCTCGATTAAGCACAGCTCAGCGGAACGCAATTAACAATCCGGTATTTGGATTGCAGATTTACAATACAGACAGCGACTGTCTGGAAATGTATTTTGCATCCGGAACCTGGAAGGCCATTGAATGCGGCTGTACGGCTTTTCCAAATGCGGTTTTCTTGTTGCCCTCAGGTTCGGTGAATAATCCGGTATCTTTTTCAGCCCCGGCACCAAACATGACCTATGCTTGGATTTTTCAAAGCGGTACTCCGGCAAGTTCAGTAGCTCAAAATCCGCAAGTGACCTGGAGCAACGCAGGAACCTATGCGGTAAGTTTAACGGTAACAGACAGTGCGGGCTGTCAAAGCAGCCATAGCGATAGTGTGGTTGTCAGTAGTTGTAGCCCCCTAAGTATAACCTTTTCAAATTGTGGTCAAACCGGTCAAAACGGTCCCAGCCAAGCCCAATGCAACAGCAGTTATGGTCTGGGAGTAGTGAATGTAAGCAATGGAATTCAGGAATGGACGGTTCCGTCCTCCGGACAATGGCAAATAGAGGTTGCAGGTGCACAGGGCGGTGCCGGAGGCTCTCCCACGGTGGGTGGTTCCGGGGCAATTGTAAGAGGTACCCTATCGTTAAATTCGGGCGATGTGCTTCGGATTTTGGTGGGACAGCAGGGCATATCACAAAGCGATGGGGGAGGCGGTGGCGGAGGCTCATTTGTGGTACTTCAGGGAGGCAATGTGCTCATGGCCGCCGGAGGCGGTGGCGGAGGAAACGGTTATTTAGGAAGCAACAGAGGCTATGCGGATGGAGGAAATGGCAGGACCGCCACCACCGGAGGGAACTCCAACATTTTGTCCGGTAACTATGGCAATGCGGCTCCCGGTCCCGGAGGCGGAGGTATTGCGCAGGGTGGATCGCAAGGCTATGGTGGTGGAGGAGCTGTAGCCGGTGGTGGTGGCGGTTACCTCAACGATGGTGGCCAAGGTTCGAGCTCAGGCCAAGGGCTTGGTTTTGTAAATGGGGGAATAGGCGGTAATGGAAGCAACTCCAATCATGGAGGTTTTGGCGGCGGCGGCGGAGGCGTGGTTTCCTCGGGATATGGCGGCGGCGGCGGCGGCTACAGCGGCGGCGGCGGTGGCAATTGGAACAGCTCCACCCACGGCAATGGAGGTGGAGGAGGCAGCTTCATTGCCCCTAGTGCCACCAATGTGGCTTGCTCAGACGGCAACTATGCCGGTAGCGGAAGCTTGAATGGCCCCATTCAAAATTTAGGAAGTTTTCGTGTGGGTCATGGTTATGTAACGTTGACGAGGGTGTGTCCTTAAGCAAGGGTTTGTTTCCTTTAGGTGGCTTTTTAGGCCTGCTTTTTTTTGGGGGGGAGGTTTCCTAGGATTTGAAATCTCTGAAGGATGGGCCCCCGGCCAAGTGTAGGCCCGCCCGAAGCCGATGCGTTTGGCAGCAAGCGCCCGAGGAGGTGGAGCTTGGCGGAACCCCCGGAGGGCCTATGCTGCCACGCATGGGCGAGGGAGGCCGGAGCTAAGGCCGGCTCTGGAAGGTGATGTGCCTATGGGCGAGGCCCCGCAAAACAAACATACCGAGAATTAGTCTCTGGTTTTTGGACGTCTAAGTTGGAAATGTTGACCCAAGTAAACCTTGCGTACTTGCTCGTCTTCGGCGAGTTCTTCTGCGACTCCCGATTTAAGGATTTTTCCTTCGAATAGAAGGTAGGCGCGGTCGGTTATACTTAGGGTTTCGTGTACGTTGTGGTCGGTGATGAGGATGCCAATGTTTCGTTTTTTGAGTCCGTACACAATGGATTGGATGTCTTCTACAGCGATGGGGTCAACCCCGGCGAAGGGTTCGTCGAGTAGGATGAATCCGGGGTTGGTGGCCAATGCACGTGCGATTTCGGTGCGTCGTCGTTCGCCGCCGGATAGGAGGTCGCCGCGGTTTTTGCGCACCCTTTCGAGGCCAAACTCTGCAATAAGCTCCTCGCATCGATGGTGTTGTTCTTCTTTGTTGAGGCCTAGGTGTTCGAGTACGGCGCGTATGTTGTCTTCTACGCTGAGTTTTCTAAAGACGGAGGCTTCTTGGGGCAGGTAGCCAATGCCCTTTCGGGCGCGTTTGTACATGGGCAGGTCGGTAATCCGCTCTTGGTCGAGGAAAATATTTCCTTCGTTGGGGCGAATCATGCCGGTAACCATATAAAATGTGGTTGTTTTTCCGGCGCCATTGGGTCCCAGCAGGCCCACAATTTCGCCCTGGTTTACGCGGATAGATACATCGCTGACAACGGTGCGCTTTTTGTAGCGTTTAACCAGATGTTCGGCGCGTAATTCCATGGACATTAAATTTTTACGCGAATTTCGCCGGTGATTCCCCAGGTGGGTGTATTGGGGTAGAGTTCTTGTCCCGGATTGTTTGGGTCGGGCTGGTTTCTATGCGTTATCCGCCAATGAAAGTCAAAGCGAAGCACGTTAAAAATATTTTCGATGCCGGCATTGATTTCTATGTATGGGATAAAGTTTCCGGTGCGCTGGTCGCGCAGTTCGTAGGTGCCTTCGGGCAAGGCCATATAGCGTTTGTTGGCGTCGTTTATGCTGCCAATAAGGGCACGTGCGCCAAAGGTTTCGCGCCATTTTAGCTTGCGAATTCCGGGTATTTTATTGAAAAACAGTCCGTCGAAAAAATGTTCGATACGCACGGTGGCGTATTGGTCGCTTACAAACTCAAAATAGTTCATAAGGTTAAAGCCAAAGCGGTCGTACATATAGGTGTCGTTGCCCAGGTGAATTTCCATGAGCGGGTAGGGGATGGTTCCAAAGATTTTACCGGCTTTTATTTCCCAGTCGGTATAGCCAAGTGGACGTATTCTAAAGCGGTCGGCAATGGAGCAGCGAACGGCGTGGTAGGTATAATCGCTGCCCAAAATATTGGGTAGGCCAAGGGTGTATTCGAGTTTTACTACGGGGTATTCGCCGCGAATGGCTCTTCTTCTAACCCTTCCCCGGAGCCACTGTTGTCCGTAGGCGAGTTCGGTTTCAATTTTGATTTCTGCCCGGGTAAAATCGTTGAGGAAATTGTTGATTTGGTTGTTTTCATCCAGTATGCCAAACCTAAGCGTTCCCGTGTCGTAGACACGCATCCAGCTGGCGGTAATTTTGGAGTTTAGACCGGTAAACCAGTCGTGTTCATAGAACATGGTGGCCTCGTCGATGTAGGAAACATCGGAAAGGGAGCGTCGGCGAAGGAAGGTGCCTAATAGGTTGTCGGGGCGCCATTGATTTCGGGAAAGGCCTAATTGTTCTACGTCCTGCCGGAATTTCCATCCGAACATGCGCCAGGGGTTTTTGCGTTTATTGACGTGGTAAATGCCGGAAAAGTCCCATTTGAATTTTTGGTCTCGTGTGCCGTAAATGAGGTGTGCTTCGGTGTAAAAGCGCTTGGAAAGGCTGTCGGAGGTCCTTCCTCCAATCTTGATTCTATGGCCTTCGATGTCGTTCATAGACCAAGTTTCGTAGAGGGGCCCGTAGCCAAAGTAGCCGAAGTTCCAAAAGCCGGATGAAACCAGGTCGCCCACCTTATATACAAAGCGAAACAAACCGTTTTTCTTTACTTCTTCGGTGGCAGAGTCAATGGCAGCCTCCTGAGGGCTTAGGTCAAGCGGCCGAATGGAATCCCAATAGCTTTTGGGACGTCGTACCTCTTCCAACATATCTACTTCGTTGCCGGCGGCGGGAAAGATATCTGAGGGCGATTGGTTGTACACATAATCTTTAAAGTATCGGAAACGGTGCACAACAACCCGATAGTTGGTGTCTTTTTCGGCAAGGTTAAGCGAAAAGTCCACAAAGTCTTTAGGATTTATGTCTAAGTGGGCTTCGTCGTTGCTTAGAATCCAGGTGTCGTTGAGGGTATCGATATTGAATTCTTGTTTGATTTCGAAGCCTGCGATAAAATTCACGTTGGCGGTTCGGTTCATATGGAGCTCCACTTTTCGCACGCCCCAGGTTTGGTCGTGCACCCACATACGTCCCTCATAAATCATTTCGCGTTGGGTGAGTCCCATGGGTTCGAAACGGATTTGATAGCAGCGCATATCTCCAATCATGAGGGAATCTTCCAGCACGTATTTATAATAGGCCGAGCCAAAGGGCGATAAAGGGCCAATAAAGTTTTTCCCCAGAATTTGCTGGTTGTCGTCGTAGAAATTAAAATTTTGGAAGGTGGCGCTCATAAAGGGCGCAAACTGGTCGTTTTCTACACCGGTAATATCGAATTTATGAATGATTTCTCGAATGGATGCCCCCTTTTTGCGGTACACATTGCTCATAAGTTCGATAAGCATAAAGGGATAGTAAGTATTGGTATCTCCGAGGCGACTGTCTTGATAAGAGAGTTCGTAAAAGGGTTTAAATACGCGGCCCAATTTGGATTTGCGCATTTTTTCAGGGAGGTTGTAGGCGTCGAGTTGGTTTTTGGTATATACAACGGCTTCTACGCTGGGAAATCGGAAAGGGTCGTTCTGCTTTCGGTAGGTCTTTACCGAGTCAATGACAACTAAGGCAGGGTTTCGGTAGCGTTTGTATTTAAGGTTGAACTCTTCCAGCGTTTTGGCGGAAGGCGCTAAGGTGATTTTTACGTCGTTTACGGTACCTGGACGGATTTTGACCAATGTATCTCGGTAGCCCATGAGGTTTACACGGAGGAACTGAGGTTTTTGGTCGGTTTTGAGTTCAAATCGCCCATTCAAATTGGTTACATCGCCAACGGTAGTTTCTTCCAAAATTACGTTGGCAAAAGGCAGGGGCGTTTTTTTGTTTTGAGCAGGGTCGCCATCGTAGATGATTCCTCTCACGATAGTTACCTGAGCGCTTGCCGTTGTGGAGCATGCAAGCAGCGCCATAAAAAGCCAAATAAACCAATGCTTCATGCCTCAGAAATGCTTGGGTTTTCATGCAATACGTCCCACCATTCAATGGCTTTGCGCGCGTGGGGAATAACTATAGAACCTCCAACGAGTTGGGCCAAAGCTAAGACTTCTAAAATTTCGGCTTCGGAGACTTGGGCCTGCATGGCTTGTTCTAAGTGGTATTTGACGCAATCGTCGCATCGGAGCACCAGGGACATAGCCAAGCCCAGCATTTCCTTGGTTGCTACGGAAAGAGCGCCGGCTTCATAGGCCCTTTGGTCTAAATGGAACAAACGCTTTATCAGCAGGTTGTCGCTTTCCAGCAAACGTTTGTTTTGTTTTGCCCTGTAGGCGTTGAAATTAGAGACCGATGCTTTCATAGTTTATTGCAACACGTACCATCCGGCACAGGAGGCTGTTTTCATAGCTAGGATGAAGCAAAGCCGTAAAGCGTTGCTCCCTGTCCAAATATGGTGTAACCTCTGTGTCAATAGCAGGGCAAAACTATGGCAAAACCTGCACTTTTTTTGCATTTTAACAGATATTGAAAAACCCTTTTCCCAAAAGTAGGGCTGCGAGCCCTTGGGCGCGGTGCGCTTTTCCCTTATAAGACTTGATTTTTTGCGGTTCACTTGCACCTGTCATCTGTTGTTCTTTTGCCTTTTTTGAGCTTCACGCTTGTTTTTTTTCATGCGCTTTCGTGTTTTTTTGTCTTGTATGTCCAGGTGACGGCGTTTTTGCTGTTTTTTGAGTTTTTTAAGTCGGCGGCGCTCTTTTCCCGTGATTATTTCTTTTTGGCGGGCTTCCTCTTCTTCTTTCTGGGATTGGAAGCTTTCCATGATTTCTTTGTTGGCTTTTGCCTTACGTTTCCTTTGGCGTTTGTCCGAGCCCCTTTCCCCTCCTAAGAAGTCACGCTCTTGCATGGCCTTTCTTTTTTTTGCCGAAATACCGCTTTTGCCCTGCGGTGCAGTACGTTGTTGGCCTTCGGAGAGGCGACCATAGCGGTTTTGATTTCCTTTGCAAGCGGAGCTTAGGGAGCTTAAAAGAAGGCCAATGCATAGCAGTAGCGCAAGATGTGGAATGTGGCTCATTTGTTGCTTCCCAATATTACCCATTGACCGCGTTTGCGCCATTTTTTCTTTTGTGCGGGAGGTGCTTCTAAGGTACTTCCCGGATGTTGCACCAAAATGGTTCCTTTTTCCAAAATAATTTTCCCCTTAGCTTGTACTTTAAGCTTGCTTCCCGGCAAAAGGTGGAGTTCTGTTGGACCGGTTAAGTCGGTGCTTTTTTCGGGGGCTTTGGCCAATACCGGGCTATTGGACTTGGCAAGTCGGAGATTTCGCTTGTTGGGAATCAATAAGGAGGGCAAGTCAAGGCTATCGTGTCTTGGGTGTAAATGAATGACTCCACACCAGCGCACATTTTTATTGATTTGATATACATTTCGTTCTACCACTACTTTCATGTGTTGTGCCACGGTGTCTTCGAAGAACTGAATGCGTAAGCCGTTTAAATGAATGATTCTGTTTTCGAAGGAGGCATTTGGAGGGCCGGCATATTGTCCTTCGAAATGTGTGGCATGGGTGTATACAGGCACGGGTGCAGGGTTGGTAGAAAGGCTTAGTTCAGTGTAGCCTGTTCGTGCCCCAAAAGCGTCTTGGCTGTCGCCGGAACTTCTTTGATTCCAAAGCACGGTGTCTGGTATCCATTCGGCAAGTCCGGGTTGTGCCGGGTCTCCTCCCCAGATTTTGCCGTCCTCATTGGTGTCGTAGGTCATAAACAAATCATGAAGTCCGGTAAAAGGGTTGGGGAGACTGGAGGCATAATCGACAGGAATGGAGCGGTTGTTCCAACAGCAGGCTCCATAATGGGGTTTTGCTTCTTTATCCGGCCTAAATCGGTAGTCCCATCGTCCGTCGGCAGGCAAGGGAAAAATAAAGGAACCCAAGCCATTGGGCAGTTCCGGGCGGGCATGGTAAAGATCCATGTTTCCCCTTTGTTGGTCTTTGCCCACTTGAATGTAGGCATAAGCTCCCGGCGTTCCTTGCCGGAAAAACTCGTTTTGTCGGTAATGGCAATCGTGTTTTGGGCTCAGGTATGCTTCGGATTCATGGTCCAAAAGACGGTATTCAATCCAGAGGTATTGGTTTTTTACATCCCCTTTGTTTTGGTAGTTTAGGTGGGGTAGTTTAATTCGTAGCGCATCTCCGGTGGTTCTAAAGTTCCTTAGGTAAAACACTTCGCGGTTTGGCCCTTGGACGCCAAGTAGGTTGTCGGAGGGGACTTCTTTACCGAGGCTGTCCAGCGCGGAGGTAATGAATTTTTTTTGAGGGTTCCTCCATTGCATCATCCAGCGGTCCCAGGCACTAAAGGCAATCATAGGACTGTTCATTTGTCCGGTTAAGCCATAGTTGGCAGGAATAGCAAAAAAGGTATGCATTCCGGCTCCACCACCCGAATGCCAATTGTTTCCGCCAAAGAGCGCGTGCAAATGTTCGCAAACGGTTACGTGCAGGCTATGCCCTAAACCTTGACTTTGGTTAAAAGAGGCAGCCGTATTTAGTCCAAGAAAGGGACCAAATGGTTTTCCACGAAAAGGGGTCACTCCATATCCTGAATGATCTAGGGTACTCATTCCATGCAGGTAACGGTTGTTTTTCCAAACCACATAAAGCAAATCTACTTTGCCATCAGGAGCTTTGATTTTTGGCTGACCGGCTTCGGTAAGCGTCCAACGGTCAAAAACACCGGCAGACAGTCCTGCGGCGCTTCGCAAGCTGTCCGAACGAAACCATGCCGCTAGGGTGTCAAGCACCTGGTCAATTCCATAGCTTCGGGGTCTAAGGCTGCTGCAGGGTATTCGGACGGCTTTGGGTAAAAAGTCTCCCAAAAGCATGTAGCTCCCAAAAGAAGCTTCGCGGTAATACATGGTGGCTTTTCCTTCGGGGCTGCTGTAGGCAAAAGGCGACAAAAGGTTGGAAGCGTGGGGGGGAGGAAGAAGCAAGCCGTTTTCTTCCGGCCAGCTTACCTTCCAGGGGCTTCCCAAATTTCCGGGACAGTTGTTGCTGTAGTCTACTTCTGCATAAACCATAAGTACATGGAGGGTGTCTCGTGGCGGCAATAGGTAGCCATCGGCCATTTGTCTTTGAGCAAGGGCTTTAAAGCTCAGGAAAAGAAAAAATATAGCAATTGATGGCCTCATCCACATACCAATCGTATAAATTTACGGTTTATTATATTATGTGCTGTTTTACTCCACGGTTTAGCCTAAGGTTGTTGTGCCTTTGCCTGTTTTTTCCACTGGCTTGGACTTGCACGCCTCAATATCCTCCCAATATTCCTCAGGTGCAAGTGGACATTACTCTTTTTTTAGGAGATCCTTTTTTGGTGAACTTACAGGGGGTGGGGGGCTCTGTAGAAATTCCAGGAGGTAGTCGTGGCATTTTGCTGTACCGCGCAAGCATAGATCAGTTCAATGCCTACGAACTGCATTGCCCCTACGCTCACACGGATGCATGTGGGAAAGTACATCCCGATCAGAGTGGTTTGTTTCTGGTGGACGACAGCTGCGATACCGGGTCCGGATGCGGCAGCCGTTTCAATATCATAAACGGCCAAGTAGAGGCCGGACCTGCCACCTACCCTTTGGTGCAATACAATACCAATTTTGACGGCCAAGCTACGCTGCGCATTTTCAACTGAATCGGCCGCTTGTTTTGCTTGCGATTGAAAGGCTGAACAAGGTGTTGTTTAGGCCAGGGAGTTTTGATTAAAGGGATTCTTTTAAACGATTCAATTGTTCGAGGGCTAAAATGCGGCAGCGGTGGGCGCCATTTTTAGGTTCCACAGTGTTTCTCTCTTTGGTCAGCCATTGAATAAGCGCCAACTTTTGGTTTTCTGTCCAAAGGGAGCCGGGCGTAGGCCATGTCTCGGCTTGGGATTTGAGGGCATCTGACAATTGCTTTTGTTTATCCAGAAATGCCAGGTATTTTAGACAAATGGTGCTCAGTTTACGGTCGTTCTGGTTTTGCAACTGTACGGCAATACGCATAAGCCATGCTCCCTCTTGGGTAGCTAAGCCATAGCTATCGTCGGTTTGTCGGCAAATGCGAATGAACTGTCCATCGGCTTGATCTGCCTCTTCGTTTAAAAAGGAGACCAAAGCTTGCATAAATTCCAGGTTCAGTTCTTGCTCGGGAATAAACCCCGGCTGTTTGCGCAAGTCTTGTTGCAGCTTTAGGAATTTATGTTTGGCCGACTCCTTCATGCCTTGTTGCACAGACTCTTTAACATCAATATAATTTTGAGCAAAGCTTAGCCAGGCATGGGCATAGGCGCTAAGCTCCTCCACCCCAAGTTGGTTTTTTAGAAACTGCAACCGTTTGCGCGCCTCAGAAAACCTGGCTTCGTATACATGGGTTTGTACTTCCAGGGAAAGCGCCCTTAGATATAAATAAGGTTGCCGCTTCCAAAACTGGTGTTCGCCTTCCAATACGCTGAGCAGCATGTTTAATTGCTCTTGGGCTTTAGCCGTTTGGTTTGTAACGAGAAACCATTGGCAGCGTACGATCCGGTCCAGGTAATAATTCCTAAAATAGAAGGAGGTATATTCCTGGGGTGGATTTTGTTCCACGTAAGTTTGAATGTCCTTAAGCGGAGTTTCGGGGCTGAGGTAATCTCCATTTCTGAGCATCGACAGCCGAGTGCTATACAACCAAAGTTTTTGCTGCTGTTTCCTTTTTTGGGAAATGTCTTCCTGGTCAGCCAAAATAGCGCTTAGTTGCATATCGCTCAAGTGGCGGTATCCTGAGGCGAGCAAGATAAGCTTCTCCCAGTGAAGGATTAAATCGCGCGCGGCAACCAAGCCAAACTCTACGCTTAGCTCTCTGGCTTTATTTACCAATTGAAGGGCTTGGTCAAAAATCCCCTTCCCATAGAGGAACTCTACATCCTGGATTAAGTCGAGTACTTTTTTGTCCGGGGAGTGTTTGGAGTAAGACCGCATGGCCTTTAACAGCAGGTCGTAGAGGTAACTTTTGGTCACTGCGTAGTGCTCCAGCAGCCTTTCTCCATCCAAATGGGCTTTGATTTTTTGCTCGTCCAACACTTCTTGCCGATCAAACTCTTTGAACAGCTTCATGTAGTCGTTATCCTCTCCTTTGATGTGCATCTGCGTGTAGATGCTAAAGTAGCGCTTCTCTGACTTGGAGAGGGAGCGTACCAACTGAAACAACTTATCCCGTTTGGGCATAGAACAATTTTACGGTACTAATTTAATTGTAAAGACGATAATGTGTACACCTCGGGAAAGAAACTAGCGATTTATTCCCGTGAAAAGGGTTGTATGAGCGTACAATAGCTAAGTGCCTGGCCCTATTTTAAAACACCTTTTTATTTAAAAACGCAAGCTGAAACCACCAAGCAAGAGCCATAGGACCTATGCCAGTAAGGCTGTTTTTATAGCCCTAAAATCTCAAAAAAATGCCTTTTCGGACAATATTATGTCCTAAAATTGGAATGCTGTTCAAATTTTGCACCTGCACGTTAACTATACGAAAAAGGCAGGCCTTTTCGGCTATTTATCAAGGGGCTGTATTGCCTGAAGCAGAAGAAAGCGGCAACTTTGCACCATTAATTCAATTGGCCATGTTCATACCCCGTTTTAGCCTTTGGAAGGCCTTGTTTTCTTTGGTGTGGTTGTGCTTTTTGCCCTATATGGGCTATGCCAACAACATTCAGGTGAGCAGCCCCACCACCACCGGCCAAAACACCAGCGCCGGCACCAACAATGCGGCCAACTATACC
>CAZJFM010000009.1:0-4994 GCA_964545365.1 uncultured Candidatus Competibacteraceae bacterium
GCGGGACTTAGCCCAAAAAGCGACCGGAAAATCTCGGAAAAGGATTTGCTTTGGGCAGATCTGGTTGTGGTTATGTAGCATAAACATGCCGCCAAAATCCGCACGCTCTACCCTCAAACGGAATTGCCCGGCATGGAGGTGCTTTTGATTCCCGATGACTACGAATGTATGGATGACACCTTAATACATTTGCTCACCGATGGTTTGGAGGACCTCATCCAACGGCATAATGTCTTTTAATTCGGTTAAGGGCTTAGCGCTTACAACACTCCCCCATCCCCACTCCCACACCCAAACTCACTCTAGCAGCGGATGCAATCCGCTGCTTCGGCGCCGGGGGCGAGCCGGTACCGCCGCCGCAACCCTTGTGTTGGGAAAAAAGCATGGCGGATGTGGAGCTTTGCGGAACGCCCCGGCTTGCTATTTTTCCCCACAAGGGCTGCGGGGGAGTAAAGGGGAGCACCCGATAAGCGCCCCAAAATCAATTCACCACAATGGATACGGTGGCTGTGCTTTTGTTGAAATAACGGTCCCAAACGGTAAGGCTCAATACGTTGTTTCCACTTTCGGTATTGTTAGGGAAATCCAAGCCAGTGGCGCTGAAACTTCCGGTGCCTGCATCCCAAACGCCATTGATTTCGTCGGTATTGTCGTACAGGGCAACTACGCGTTCGGTGCCGCCGCCTTCGGGCTCAACACTGATTTCAATTTGATGGAGTTCGTTGGCGGAATTTCCGTTGGTCAATAGGTCGCTGATGCTTCCTGTGACGCTGAAATCGCTGCTGAGCGTGGCGCCGTTTGAGGGTGAACTTAGACTTACTTGCGGAGCAACGGTGTCGGTGGTGTTCAAAAAAACGATGGAGCGGGTTTGGTTGCTTTCGTTGCCGTTTAAATCAAGCGCAAACACAGTGATGTGGTAGGGTCCGGGCAAAATGTTGGCAGGAATGATAAACTCCGCATCGATGGTTCCGGAGCTTCCCTCCAAATCGCCAATAACCAGCGTGTCCCAAGCCGGTAGCGCCGCCTGGCCTTTGCCGTGGCCATGCCCGTCGTGGTCGCCATGAATATCGATTTTGTATTGGCTAAGTGTCTCGTTGTCCGAGAACTGCAATTGAGCACGGATGGTGTCGCCGGTTTCGAACACATCGTTTTCTTTGGGTGTGTTTATGGTGATTTCGGGCATAATGTCATCAACTCCGCAGCCTACCATTAGTAAAGTTGCAAAGCCCAGAGTGGAAAATAAGGTGCGTGGATTCATGATGCTGTAGATTTATGTGTAAAGGTATGTCCAAAATGGATGCGTAAGGTAAGAAACAGGTTGCGTCCGGGTTCGGGAATGTTTAACAATCGGTAACGGTTCATGTGTACCATATACGATTGGTTCAAGAGGTTTTGAACCTCTGCCTGTACATCCACCATCATTCCCGAAAACTCAAAGGAGGTTCCCAAGGCAGCGCCCACCAGAAAATAGCCTTCGGTTTGCCGCTCGTTGCGGGCAATGAGGTATTGAGGGGCCGCGCCGCGCAGGTTGATGCGCACAAAAGGATGCTTCCAACGCTTGGTATCCTCTAAGTGGAACTCTACTTCTGCCCCGCCGGAGGCCGGAGGAATAAAGGGCAAAGGATAACCGTCGGTGAGGTTGTAGCCAAACACGCCATCGAGCCAGGATTTGATTTGCCAATGCTTGCCCAAATGGGTATCGAAACTCATTTCCAGGCCACTTTGCAAGGCTTGGGCCTGCTCGTAGGCAAAGAGCTGACCGGCGCCTTGTAGTGGCGAAAACTGTCCGGTAGGATTTAAGAAAATAAAGCGATCGAAGTAGTAAAAGAAGGGGGTTACCGACCAATGGCTGTTGCGGGTTTCTGCCTCCCAGGCCACATCCAAATGCCAGCCCCTTTCGGAGAGCAGGTTGGGATTGCCTTGCTCATGCCTAAAGGTGCCGTGATGCACTCCATCTGCTCCCAGTTCGGGAACGGTGGGCAAACGAAAGCTGGTGGCCAGATTGAACCGCCAGCGGTAATGCTTGCTGGGATTGTATACAAAGCCCAAAGAGGCACTCCAATTGGCGTAGTTTCGTTGAAATCCTTGCAGCAAGCGAAGCGTATCTACAATTTCGTCGTTTTGGTTGTAGCGCACTTGGTCAAAGGTTTGCACCGATTGCCCGGCAAAATCTACCCGCGCTCCACCGCTGAAGGACCAGCGGGTATTTAGTGGGCGCGTAACCATGGCCCAAAGGCCGGACTGCCAAGCATCGAAGTTGGGAATAAGGTAAGAAAAGCCCGAAACTCTATTTTGTTGGATTTGGCCGGAAGCACCCAACTTTGGGGCCCATTTGGCGCCGGATTTTCGCCACCGGAGGTTCCAAGACAGGGTTTTTAGGTCAAATCCGTGTTCCAGATTTCCGGCATCGGGTGGGTAAAAATCACCGTGGGTATGGGGATAGGAGATTTCTTGTCGATAATTGTGCTGCAGCCCAATATCGGCTTCCAGCCAGCTTTCTTTGATTTTAAGGCTGCTGTTCCAAAGCACTTTGCGATGCATAACGTCTTGGTAAGGAAAGTCCAAGTTTCGAAAATCACCGTCGTGGCTAAGGCTATTCGCGGTTGGAATGCCATGCGCACCTGAAAAAAAGCCTATTTGTTGGTGCACCTGCGAAAAACTGACCAAGGAGTAGCCGGCATCGCCCGTGTAGCCAATGGTGCCACTAAAGTTGCGCTCTTGACCGGCTGTATTTTTTAGTCTTTGCTCGTGAATGGGCAGCCAAAAACCATTGTACAAAAAAGAATCGGCAGGTACTCTGAAGTCACCAAAATCCTGTCGGGAATGGCGGAATCTAAAAATCCACTTGGTTTTATGGCGCCATTGCAAGGCATAGGATTGGGCATGGAGGTCGTTTACACTGCGGAAGGATTGAAGCACATCTGCTTCGAGGGTGTTGGGCTCGGGAAGCCTTGGAGGTCGCAGGAGCAGCACACCACCAACGGCATCGGAGCCATAAGCCAAGGAGGTAGGTCCTCGAATTAGTTCCGCACGGGAAATATCGAACTGATCGAGCTCCAAACCATGGTCCCAGCCCCACTGTTGACCTTCTTGTTTGATTCCCCGATCGATAACCGCCACTCGATTAAAGCTAAATCCACGAATTACCGGTTTGGCCACATGAGTTCCTGCGGACATGACTTGAAAGCCCGGCAAATCGTCGAGTTGTTGTAAGAAATTTTGACCGGAATGGGTATTGAGGTAGGCTTCGTCGACGGATTCTATGCGTAGGGTGGATTCGCTAAGGCGGGTTTTTAATTGCTCGTCTTCCACGGTAAATTCTCCAATATGATGGGAGGAGCTGTGAAGCGCCACTTGGAGGGTTTCGGAAGGGCAGCTGTGTTTTAGATCAATGATTTCCGGCTCAAAACCCAGGGAACGGATATGAATGTGGTAGACGCCCGGTTTAAGGCTTGGAAATTTGGCCATTCCCAAGGAATCGGTAAGGGCCTGTTGGTAATTTTCATGAATGAAGAGATAGGCTCCAGGTACTGCTTGATGATGTTCATCAAAAACTTGAATGAGGGGAGCACAAGACTGGCTTTGCCCTATGACCCAAAAACAAACAGCACAAAGAACCAATCCAATCCTCCGGAGCGTCCACCACATAATGCAAAGATACTTATTTGCAACAAAGATGCAAAAGCCTAAGGCCAAGGATTCATCCACAATTCCATAAAGCTCAGCACTTCGGCGAACTCATTCATTTGGGCGTCGATGGACTTGCCGGCACCATGGCCCACGGAAGTGTCGATACGGATAAGTACGGGTTTATGGGCAGAAGCGGCTTGTTGCATAGCGGCAGTAAATTTGTAGCTGTGGCTGGGAACCACCCGGTCGTCGTGATCGGCTGTGAGTACCAAAGTGGCGGGATAATGCGTATTAAAATTAAGGTTGTGCAGCGGGGAGTAGCGCAAAATAGAAACGGCGTCCAGGGAATCGTCGGGGTCTCCATACTCGCTTCGCCAAGCATGTCCAATGGTGAATTTATGAAAGCGCATCATGTCCAATACCCCTACCGAAGGAAGAGCCACCGCAAACAGGTCGGGGCGGCGAGTGAGTACCGCTCCTACCAAAAGTCCCCCATTGGATCGACCATGCACGGCCAACCATTCAGAGCGTGTGATGTTTTTTTCAATCAAAAACTCAGCTGCCTCTTCCATGTCCAAAAACACCCGCTCTTTGCGGTCTTTCATGCCCGCCTGATGCCAAGCCTCACCAAATTCGGCGCCTCCGCGTAAGGCAGGTACGACCAAAGTGCCGCCGGCCTCCACAAAGGCATGAAACCAAGGTTGATAAAAAGGAAGGATGGAAATATTGAACCCTCCGTAGCCATACAACAAGCAAGGGCCGGGTCCCGCTTTCCGGTCTTTGCGCTTTACTATATACATAGGCACGCGTTCTCCATCGGAGGCGTTCATCCACTCTTGGCGAATTTCTATGTCTTTTCCTATTCCGGGTTTTTGACTTCCATGCATGGCCACGGGAACTCGTTGCCCGAAGTTTAAGGCAAAAACGGTGGGCGGCATGGCATAGGTAGTTAAGGTAAAATAAGCGGTGGAATGATTTTCCTTTACACTTAGGCCGGAAATGGAACCTTTGTAAGGAAGCTCAATGGGCATGGGGTCGGCGCCATCTCTAAAGTACCATAATTCGGAGGATACCTTATGGGTATACAAAACCAACCAACCCTTTTTCCAAGGTTTTACGTTTTGCAATACTTTTTCAGGATGCTCAGGAATGATGGTTTCCCATTGCCGGGATTGATCGCCTGGTTTGAGTCGCACCAATTTACGGTTGGGCGCTTCGTGGTTGGTATAGAGATACAAACGCTCGTTGTGGTGCCAAACCACGGAGGATTCCGAATCGAATTCGCGGGTAAGGATGCTGAAAGAGTCTGACACCGGAATGCCATCTTTTAAACGTACGGCTTTGAGCATATTGCCATAGGTTCC
>CAZJFM010000009.1:5094-55987 GCA_964545365.1 uncultured Candidatus Competibacteraceae bacterium
GTACTTAAATCCATAATGCGGATGGTACGCCAGTCGGATCCGGCATCCGAAATGGCCACCGCCAACCAACGCCCGGAGGAATCTGGAGCCCAAGCGGCCATGCTTTGGCTTCCATCGGCGGCCCATTGCAAGGGGTCGACCAAAGTATCGGGGGTTTCTGCCCCTTCGGTGTATCTAAGCAGCCAAGCTTGGTTCCGCAGACCGGGGTTAAAGGTTTCAAATCGGTAAGGACCGGCCAATACCGGGCTTCCCCACTTTGTGTAATCGTAATAGATTTTTAACCGCTGTTTCCATCCCAACACTTGGGTTCTGTTGGCCATGTAGGAGGCGTACAAGTCTTTTTGAGCTTGTATCCATGTTTGGGTTCGCTCCTGACTCTCGTCTTCTAGCCAACGAAAACCATCGGCCCAATTGTACCATCGATCGCCATTGGCTACGGCCTTATCGGCGGTGGCATCGGGGTATTTCAAGGGGCTTTGAGCCATGGCAAGGCTGCTTAAGCCCAGTCCTAAAAGGAGGCAGAAATTATTCATCTTACAGCAATTGGGTTAGATCAGCTACTCCGGGGGTGCGGGGACATACAAAGGCTTCGGCATAGCGCACGCCAATGAGCTTACCCAAGTCCAAAGCGCGCCCCTCGATGGAATCAAAAAAGGATTTGGAGGCAATAACGGTCTCGGGTTCTTTGGAATTGGGGTCGTAAAACTGAGAAGCATGGGCGCGTATGCTGTCTATTTTGGTCGCAAAGTCTTGGCTCACGTCCACCAAAATGCTAGGCTCCAGGCTGTAAAACTGCACGTAGTGGTATTGTGCTCTGGGGCGCCAGGCTTCCAACCCTTCGGTTTCAAACTTGCGCAACCCGGCATAAAAAACGGCATCGGAGACAATCTTTGAGGCCCTTCCGTGGTCCGGGTGGCGATCGTTAGGGGCATTTAAGATGACCAAATCCGGTCGGTAACGCCTAAGCAAGGTTATTATTTGAGTTAAATGAATGGTATTGTGCTCAAAAAAGCCATCGGGCCAGCCCAAATTCAGTCGAAAGGAAGCACCCAATATGGTGGCAGCCTTTTGGGCTTCTTCGGCTCTAATTTCCACGGTTCCACGGGTCCCCATTTCTCCGGCAGTTAAATCGACCAAGCCAATGGTTTTGCCTTGTCGGCTTAATCCTGCCAGGGTTCCTCCGGCGCCAAGTTCTATATCGTCGGGATGAGCGCCAAAAGCCAGCACATCTATTTTTTGTTCGGTCATATAGGTGTAATAGGAATTGCTAAGTTCTGTAAATCCTCTGAATTGATCTTCTTAGGTTTTATCTGTTACCTTTCAAAAAAAACGGTGCAAAGACAAGGCTCTGCACCGTTCCAAAGAAAACAATTACCTGTTGTTTGGCTTATTTGCCTTCAATCCAAGCGGTAATTTCAGGATCCAATGGGTCGGTACCACTGTCTAAATGCTTTACGTATTTACCCTCCTCGTCAATCAAATACTTATTAAAGTTCCAGCTCACCTTGCTGTCTTCTACCCCATTTTGTTCTTTTTGGGTCAACCAAGCATAAATGGGATGTTGGTCTTTGCCTTTTACATCGATTTTAGAGAACATGGGAAAATCAACGCCGTAGTTTCTTTGGCAAAAGGCTTTGATGTCGGATTCATCGCCGGGTTCTTGCCCTAAAAATTGGTTGCAAGGAAAACCAAGTATTACAAATCCTTGGTCTTTATAGCTTTCATAAAGCTTTTGAAGGGGCTCGTATTGTTTGGTGTATCCGCACTTGGAAGCCACGTTCACCACCATTACTTTTTTGCCCTTGAGGGAGCTCATGGCAAAAGGTTTTCCATCGATATCGGTGGCTTCAAAGCTGTGAAAGGTAGTATTGCTCGTCATTTGATTTTGGTTTTGGAGTGAAGTTGCTTTAGATTCCACTGAGTTTTCGGGAGAAAAACAGCTCAAGCCCAGCAAGGCAATACCCAGAGAAATGGTTGTTAAGTACATAGATTGCATTTAGGAAAAAAACGGATGGGACGGTTTTTTGTTTGACTGCATTACCTTTGAGATGCTAAAAAATCTTATGGAATTTACTTCATTTGGGGCTGCACGAACCGTAACGGGGTCCAAACACCTGTTGCGCACCGAATCCGGAAAAACGATTTTGTTGGACTGTGGACTGTTTCAAGGCCGAGATCCCCGCAACCCTACCCTAAACACCCACTTTGGTTTTGACCCAAGAAGTATTGATTACCTCATTTTAAGTCATGCCCACATCGACCATTCGGGACTTATTCCCAAACTCGTAAAAGAGGGATTTACCGGACCTATTTTTGCTACTCAAGCTACCATAGATTTGTGCGGCATTATGTTGCCGGATTCAGGACACATTCAAGAGGCCGATGTGGCCTTTTCCAATAAGTTTAGGAAACGCGACGGCAGGACCCTCAAAAAGCCTTTATACACCGTAGAAGATGCCTACGCCTGCCTGAAGCAGTTTAGAGCGGTTGGCTACCATGAATGGCATGAGTTGGAAGAAGATTTAGCCTTTCAATGCATTCCCAATGGACATTTATTGGGGAGTGCAGCCATTGTGCTTTCTTGGAAAGACAAGGCATCAGGCACGGAACGCCGCTTGGCTTACACCGGAGATATAGGCCGACCTGAGCCCAACATGCTCAAAGCGCCCATGCCATTGCCTGAGGTAGATTACCTCATTTGCGAAAGCACCTATGGCGACCGGCTGCACGACAATCAGGATTTTGGATTGAGCGATTTGGTGCAACTCATACGGGAGACCTGCGTAGATCGAAAGGGAAAGCTGATTATCCCTGCCTTTTCTATAGGCAGAACCCAAGAAATCGTGTTTGCCTTAGACTATTTGCATAATTTCGAAATGCTTCCTCCTATTCCGGTATATGTAGACAGTCCATTAAGCACCAAAGGCACAGAAATTTACCGCAAGCATTTGGATGCCTTTAACGCACAGTTTCAACGGTATTTGGCCCAAGACGCAACGCCCTTTGCTTTTCCGCAATTGCACTTTATTGAGTCGGCAGACGAATCCAAGGCCCTAAACGACAGCCCGGACCCCTGCATCATCATTTCGGCCAGCGGCATGATGGAAGCCGGAAGAATCCGCCATCATTTGTTTAACCATATTGAGCACTCCAACAATACCCTACTCATTGTGGGTTATTCCGAACCCAGCTCTTTGGGAGGTCAATTGACGCATGGCGCAAGAACCATACGCTTATTCCGCCAAGAGCTTCAGGTTAAGGCTCGGGTAGAAGTGATTCAGGCCTATTCAGGCCATGCCGATTATCGCGAAATCCTGCATTATTTGCATCCCCTAAACCAAGGCCGGCTAAAAGATGTTTTTTTGGTACATGGCGATTATGAGTCGCAGTTGGCTTTAGCCGCCCGCATGCATCGCCAAGGTTTTCCAAATGTTGAAATCCCCGATAGAGGACAAACGCGCACTTTGGCATGAAACAGCCTTCAAAAAATGTATTGTGGGAGTGGATGCTGTTGGAGTGGAAACTGGAGCGGCGCAACCGAACCACCTTTCAAGGCTTTTTGCTGTATATGTTTTGCATTGTGCTGGTGGCCTATCAAGTTTTTGGTAGCCTATCCGAACCCAATACCTGGACGGCACTTTTTTGGATAATTATGTTGTTTTCTTCCATTAATGCGGCGTCGCGGGCCTTTACCAACGAACATCAAGGCAAACATTTGCTCATACACCAGCTCATTCGTCCGGGAACCTTGATTTTGGCGCGTATGTTGTACCAAATGGTATTGAACGGGGTGTTGGCCTTGCAGGGTCTGCTGCTGTTTGCACTGTTTATGGGCTTGCCCGAAGGCCATTGGCCTTCCTTTATGGCCGTGTTGATTGCCGGAGCCGCGGCTCAAGCAGCCCTTATGACCTTTATTGCGGCCATGGCGGCCAAATCCGGTCAAGGCATGGGTTTGTCGGCTATTTTGGGGCTTCCGCTTTTGGTTCCTTCGCTCATGGCCTCGGCCAAAGGAAGTTTACTGGCTTGGGATGGACATGTATGGCCGGCCCTCGGCCACGCCGGCCTATTGGTGGGTTTGTGCAGCCTCTCCTTGGCCCTTGGCTACGTATTATTTCCCTACCTTTGGACCGATTGATATGATGCATCCCCTTTGGAAATGGATGGCCGTCTTAGTAATGGCCGGCGTTATTCCCCTGGCATTTTTAGGTGAGGTGTCGGTGCAAGTTATTTTGCACGAAACCATACGCAATTTGTATTGGCATGTTACCATGTGGTTCTCCATGTTTATTTTGCTTGGTGGAGCGGTTTTTTCGGGGGTCACCTACCTTCGAAAACAGGATTTGGACTGGGACCTAAAGGCGGCGCTCTTAACGCGCGTAGCTCTTGTATTTGGACTTATTGGAATTGCTACCGGTATGATTTGGGCGCAATTTACCTGGGGAAAGCTTTGGATAAAAGACCCGCAACTGAACGGAGCAGCGGTCACTATTTTGGCCTACTTGGCCTATTTTGTGCTTAGAAATTCCATCAACGACCCTAGAAAAAAGGCCGAAATTTCTGCGGTTTATGGCATTTTTGCCTTTGTGCTAATGATTGTTTTGGTATTGGTGCTGCCTCGACTACAACCCGTAGACTCCCTACACCCGGGAAAAGGCGGAAACCCAAGTTTCGGCAAATACGATTTATCCAACGACATGCGCCTGGTCTTTTATCCGGCCATTATTGCCTGGACCCTCATTGGTTGGTGGGTTTTCGAACTTTCTTTGCGCATTCAGCGCCTTAAAAACGCAACAAAAGCATGACCAAGCTCCGGTTTTTTGCCCTGTGCTGCCTGATTGTTTTTCAGGCTCCTATCAACGCCCAAGACAGTAGCTTGGCATCTCCTCCAAAGGTCTTGGCTCAAGTCGGCGACACCCTTGTAGACCTCAACGCCCTTAACCGAGGCATTTTGGAGTTTCAAGCAGATACAGGCGTGGGAAAGTGGTACCAATTCGGCGATCAAGGACAAGTCATTTTGGCCCAAAACGTGGTAGAAGGCGACCGCTTACCTCGCTTGGAAATCAAAACCAAAACCGCCGAAAACGAATTTTACGAGAACCGAATCAGGGTGCTTACTCAAAAAGGCACATTAACGATTCACGTTTCTTCAGACAAAATCGAAATGGCTACCGGATTGCGCGCCAACGGAAAAATCTGGGTGGTTATTGCTGTGGTTTTTGTTTTGTTTCTCACCCTTATTGGCTTGTTGTTGTATCAGCAACAAAGCCTGCGTAAGTGGGAAAAAACCCAAACAAAAAACTAAACATTGGCCCGCCTGCCTAGGGAATGGTCGCAGCAACTGTTGCTCCATTTCACCGTAATCATTCTTGGATTTACTGGAATTTTAGGTGGACTAATCAGCCTCAACGGCCCTGCATTGGTTTGGTGGCGTGTAGGCATTGCTGCGCTAAGCCTGCTTCCCATCTTTATTTTCACTACTCGAAAACCCATACTTCCTCCGCGTATGCTTTGGGCCACCCTTGGCACCGGATTGGTGGTAGGCGCCCATTGGGCCACCTTTTTCCAAACCATTAAGCTCTCCAACGTATCCATTACCCTGGCTTGCCTTTCTTCTACCACGGTTATGGTGGCCTTTTTAGAACCTTTGCTTTTTCGTAAAAAAGTAGGTTGGGCCGAACCCATCACCGGTTTGGTGGTCATTGGTGGTTTGCTGTTTATTTTGGGCGTAGAACCCGGTCATGAGGCCGCTATGGGCTTGGGCTTGATTTCGGCCTTTTTGGCCGGCTTATTTACCATACTCAACCGCAAACTGGCCACGGCCACCAAACGCCCCTTGGCCGTAACCTTTTATGAAATGCTGGGTGCTTTTGCCGGACTCAGCATCTATTTGGCCATTATTCAGCCGGAGCACTTTAGCACACTCCCCCAAAGCTCCGACTTGCTATGGCTGTTTTTACTAGGCAGTGTGTGCACCGCCCTGGCCTTTTGGATTACCATGAAACTCTTAGAGCAGTTATCGGCCTACACTTTGGTGCTGGCCATAAACATGGAACCGGTGTACGGCTATTTGCTGGCCGCCTGGATATTCAATGAAAACGAAAAACTCACGCCCTGGTTTTATGTGGGCAGCTTACTCATTGTGGGTGCTGTAGTTGGTTACAGCCTATGGCAACAAAGGGTCAAAAAGAAAATAAATCAGGTTTAGGGGCCGCCTAATCCGTCTCCGCCTACAAATCCTCGCCCAAAAGCCAAGGGCTGCAAGGCCTCCGGGTGCCCCCCAAGGCTGTGGGGCATCCTCGTCACTTGCATCCCTAAGCTTTTGGGCTGTGGGTTTTTCGGCTCCGCCGGGGCGGTTAAGCTCCGTTTCAAAAATATTCAAAGAATCACGCGCCCCGGACCGGCACGGAAAGCCCCCGGCAGCTAAAGGCCATTGCTGCGGGCGGCCGGGCGTGGCGCGCAGCAAACGCCCCGGACAACCCGGCAGGAATGAGCCTTTAGCAACGGGGCTTGCAGGGAGGGCCGGAAATGGCGCCCATAAAAAAACACCACCTAAAGAGCGTACCTTTGCGCCATGGAATTCATGCAAGAGTACCTGTTGGTAATTCTAAACCTCATTTTGATTGAGAGTCTGTTGTCTATTGACAACGCAGCGGTCATTGCCACCATGGTCATGGATTTGCCTGAAAAACAACGGAGTAAAGCGCTTCGCTACGGCATTATTGGAGCTTATGTTTTTCGCGGTTTGGCTTTGATTTTTGCCAGTTTTCTTATTCAAATTTGGTGGCTTAAGCCGCTTGGAGGTGCTTATTTATTGTATTTGTTTTTTCACCACCTGTTTTTAAGTCCCAAAAAAAAGCAGGAAGAAGATCGCCAAACCCTCAATGCTTCGCATAAAATGGAATCTTGGCTGCATCGGTTCCTTAGTCCTTTTTGGTCGGTTGTTGTATCCGTAGAACTTGTGGACCTGGCCTTTTCTTTAGACAATGTGTTTGCAGCGGTAAGTCTGTCCGATAATTTGTACGTGATTTGGATTGGGGTTTTTATTGGCATTTTGGCCATGCGCTTTGTGGCTCAAGGCTTTGTGCGCATTATGGAAAAATTCCCGCAATTAGAGGCCGCGGCCTTTGTGGTTATTGGCATTCTAGGCCTTAAACTGCTGCTTTCTGCGGGTCATCACTTTTGGCCGGGAAATGCCTTTTTGGCTTGGTTGCAAACCGAGCATGCCGATACCGCGGTGTCTGTGCTAACACTTGCGGTTTTTGTGTTTCCCATCCTTATCGGGTATTTTAAAAGGAAGGCTTAAGTTTCGGCATCCTGAGCACTTGGGCACTTAGCTTCTTTAAGATTTGGAAGGTAGTCAGATTACCAAATTTTAGCCCAACAAAAGAGGCGCTAAAAAAGCGCCTCAAATATGGTGTACCTGCTTGAGATTAGTCCCTGAGGAATTTAAACTCTACGCGGCGGTTAAGCTGCCGATTTTCTGGGGAGTCGTTGGGAGCCACAGGCTTGTCGAAAGAGTAGCCCTTGGGTACCAAGCGATTCTTGGGAATGCCGTTTTTAATAAGCCAAGATACTACAGACTCGGCACGACGGCGAGAAAGCACTTGGTTGTAGGCTCTGGAACCTACGTTATCGGTATGTGCAGAAAGTTCTACACGTAAGTCGGGATACCTTTCCAAAAGAAACTTAAGGTTGCGAAGTTCTTTGATGGAGGCCGAACGCAAGGTAGCACGGTCAAAATCAAAATAAATGTTGTTGAGTCGGTAATCTTTATCAAAGTCGAGCTTATCGAGATAGAAATCTTTGATGTACTCAGGAATATCGGGATCTACATCAAATTTAGCTTTTTCTACCACGGCCTCGTAACCTTCTGCGCTTACTTTAATGGTATAGAGCTGTTCCGGAGTAATGGCTGTTTTAAAACGACCGGATTGGTCGGCGCGAATGAGCTGAGCAAAGTGATCTTCGGAGCTAATTTCGATTTTACCGGTGATTTTTTCACGGGTAAAGGCATCGTATACCGTACCTGCCAAAGTAACCACATCTTCTCCGAGGTTCATGTAAATGGTATCGCGAAGCTCGGTAACGTCAGCTGTTTCGTAACGGGTAGAAATGGAACCGATGTAGCTTTTGTAACCAAGGGAAGTAGCCTTAATGTAAAAAGACTGGAACACAGGCAACACAGCCATGTGTCCATCGGGTTGTTCGTAAATTTTAAACTCTTTTTGGTCATTGCTACCTACAACTTGCACAGAAGCTTCTATGGTTTCACCTGTGGCGGAGTCCATAACTACAAAGTAGTAAGGAACGGTTTTTCCTTCGAGTAGTTCTACAAGAAAGATGTCTTTATCGCCGGTAGTTTGGATACGGTCGGAGTCCATGTAGACCTTGTCGGAACCGGGGATAAAAGAAACGAAGATATCTTCGGCGGGAGAGTTCATGGGATAGCCCATATTTATGGGTTTGGACCATTTGCCATATTCGTCTAATTCAGATTTAAACACGTCTTTTCCACCAATGGAGTTGTGCCCTTCGGAGGAGAAATAAAGCGTTTTTCCGTCTTCACTAACGAATACGCACTCTTCGTCGTATTCTGTATTGATGATCCCCCCCAGGTTAAGAGGTCTGGTCCATTCGCCGGTATTGGTATCAAGCATTACCTTGTAAATATCAAGGCTTTGCGTACCCAGTTCGGGGTTGTTTGAGGTAAAGTAGATGGTTTTGCCGTCGGCAGTCATGGAGGCATGTGCTTCTCTGTATTTAGAGTTGAGCATTTTCATGGGTTCAGGCTTGCTCCAATCGCCGCCATTTCGTTCAGAAAGGTATAAGTCACCGTTGTTTTTAAAACGGTAAATTATCATTTTGTTAGCATCAGGCGATAACCAAACCGAGCCATCGTGGCGTTTGGTGTTCACGCCTTCGAGTTTTTGTGCGGGAACCCAGTAACCACCTTCAGACCTTTGGGAGTAATAAATATCCTCGTATTCAAAAACTTCATCCTTGGGCCTTTTACCTCCGGTATTTCCTTCTCTTCTGGAGGTAAAAATCATGTAGGTTTCATCGGCATTTACGCTGGCTGCATAATCCGGGAATGCTGAGTTGATTGGGCCTCCCAGGTTGGTTACCATAATGGGCAAGGTATCCTTGGCAACAACCATACCGTTTTCGCATTGAATGATGCGGCGATTGATCACCGCAACGTCAGATTCGAGGTCGAGTCGTTGTCTGGCATCCATGAATTCTAAATTCACAGAAGCCAAGCGGATGTATTCTTTGTAAGTTTGGATGGCTTCTTGCCATTCCCCATTGCGGTGATGTTGTACTGCTTGCAGATATACCCCAAAGGATTTGTATTGGGGATCTAAAACCATAGCCCGCTCCATATAATGCGCAGCGGAGTCGGGTCGAGACATATCTTCGTGAATGGAAGCAATTTGAAAGTTCAACCTACCGTTTTCGGGATTGAATCGGTGGGCTTGCATATAAAAATCTAATGCCTTTTCGAAATGATGAGGCCCCCTTTCATAGTATCTATCGCCCTTTTCGTAGGCATCAATAGCTTGACCCAACTCCGCCTCTTTACCGGGGAAGTTTATTGGGTCAAATGTGACGCTTTGGGCTATGGATAGAAAGGTTATTCCGATCCAAAAACTAAAAAACAAGGTAAGGGTGCGCATAAAATAGTCTTACTTAATCTTTGGGCTCAAGGTTCTTGCTGCTGCAAAAATAGGATTTATTATAGACTTTAGCATTGGAGCGCCACAGCGTCAATTACAAGATGGTTCCAAAAAGCCTATTTCGCCATACGGATTTGAGTAATCATTTTTTTGGTATACGCCGGAAAATCTCCTTCCATCATCCAATTGTAGTAACCCGGCTCCCTTGCAAAGACATCAGCAACAGGCTTGCCACGGTGCTTCCCGAAATTAAAAACGATTTCACCTGCATCGTTTTTTACCAGTCGACCCTCCAAATCTACCCGCTTATCGTTGCCTGTAAACTTGGCAATTTCGGCAATAGATTTGGGTAAAGAGTCGTAGCGTTCGGTTTGCGCTTTAAAAACCTCCCAAGTAGCCAAGGTATCTGCTTTGGCGCTGTGGGCATCTTCCAAGTTTTTGTTGCAATAGAACCGATAAGCAGCCGAGAGGGTGCGTTCCTCCATTTTGTGAAAAATCACTTGAACATCGATTACTTCTCTTGATTCAATGCCAATATCCATACCTACCCTTAGGAACTCTTCCATAAGCATTGGGATATCAAAGCGTAAGGCATTAAATCCCCCCAGGTCACATCCTTCGATAAACTCAAAAATTCTGGGGGCTAATTGCTCAAAACGGGGTTCAAAAACAACATCCTCATTGGAAATACCATGAACAGCCGTTGCTTCGGGAGCAATGGGAATTCCGGGATTAATTCTAAAGGTTAAAGATTCTTGGCTTGTATCAGGAAAAACCTTAAGCAAGGCCAATTCTACGATACGGTCTTTGGTTACATGAAGTCCTGTGGATTCAATATCAAAGAAAACAATGGGTCGGTTTAAAGATAGACTCACAATTATGGAGTTAAATGTTTCGATTGGGGTCAAAGGCTTCGAGCAAATCTGCCACGCGTTTAACAAAGCTACCGCCCAGTGCCCCATCCACGACCCTGTGGTCGTAGGAATGAGATAAGAACATCATTTGGCGGATACCAATTAAATCTCCATCAGGCGTTTCGATTACCGCAGGCTTTTTACGGATGGCCCCTACCGCAAGAACCGCCACCTGGGGTTGGCTAATAATAGGAGTTCCCATTACGTTACCAAAAGTTCCAACATTAGATACCGTATAAGTGCCGTCTGCAATTTCATCGGGCTTCAATTTATTGATACGGGCACGCGCTGACAAGTCATTCACCGCTTTGGTTAGTCCGAGTAAATTCATTTGATCGGCTTGCTTAATTACGGGTACAATTAAGTTGCCGGAAGGAAGAGCTGCAGCCATTCCAACATTGATTCGTTTTTTATAGATGATGCGGTCGCCATCTACGGAAGCATTAATCCCGGGAAACTCTTTGATTGCCTGAACTACTGCCTCTAAAATCATGGGAGTAAAGGTGAGTTTCTCTCCATACTTTTGTTGGAATGCGTTTTTGTTGGCCTCTCTCCAACGCACCAAGTTAGTAACATCGGCCTCGACAAAGCTGGTAACGTGTGGAGAGGTGTGTTTAGACAAGACCATATTGGCAGCAATCATTTTGCGCATGCGGTCCATTTCCACAATTTCATCTTCTCCGGAAACACTTACAGCCGGAAGTTTAGCTTCTGGAATTGTTCCGGCAGGTTTAGCCGAACCTGCGGTATTACTTACTGTGGCAGAAGGAGCAGGAGTCGACGCTGGAGCGGCCTTAGGTTGAGAGCCTTTATTGGCCAAATAGCTCATTAAATCTTCCTTGGTTAGCCGGCCATCCAAGCCGCTTCCTTGAATATTTTCTAGCTCGTTAAGTGCAATGCCTTCGGTTTGGGCAATGGTTCGCACCAAGGGGGAGTAGAACCTACCGGATTCGCTTCTGCTGGGAATATCACCGTTACCCTGCACTGCAGCGACAGGAGCCGGAACAGCAGCTGCTTTAGCTTCCTCTTTTTGTGCAACAGGTGTTGCACTAGGTGCTTCATCGGGGGACACGGAACCTTCACCTTCGGTTTCAATAAGAGCAAAGACCTCGCCTATTTTAACCGTATCTCCTTCGTTAAACAAGCGTTTAATGAGTTTCCCACTTTCGGGAGCAGGCACTTCTGAATCCACTTTATCGGTAGCAATTTCCACCAGAGCATCGTCTGCCTCGATAACCCCTCCTTCCTCTATCAACCATGAAGTAATGGTGGCTTCCATCACACTTTCTCCAAGTTTGGGCATCCTGATTTCTACCTGAGCCATGCTGTTCAAATTTTGATGCCCAAAGGTAATGATTAGGGCTTTATTCACGAATGAAAAAAGGAAGCTAAAGGAGAAACAGAGAAATTTCTCCGATTTTAGCTTGGTAGATTCAAGGGAATGGGGAGCTTACAGAGCGTAGGAGGAAATAGCTTAAAAAAAGCAAACAACCATACTTTAATCTCTTATGTAAAGCCGTGGTACCCTTTGGTGAATGGTTGAAATTACTTCGTAAGGAATGGTTTGGCAATCGTGCGCAAACCTTTCCAAGCCGTACACACGACCAAACACCAACACATCCATTCCGGGTTTTACTTGAAAGGGCAAAGCACCTACGTCAATCATAGTTAAGTCCATGCATACCCTTCCTACAATTGGACAAGCCATTCCTCCAATCCAAAGTTTTCCTTTCGTATTGCCAAGTCTTCGGGGCAATCCATCGGCATAGCCAATAGAAACTACAGCAATCTCAGTGTCCTTTGGCAATATGTAACTGCGGCCATATCCTACCGATGCTCCAGCGTTTAGAGTACGCACCTGCAAAACCTTACTTTTTAGACTTACGGCAGGTTCAAGCGCAAGGGCATCCTCACCCAGCCCATACCCATACAAGGCAATGCCAAGACGCACCATATCAAATTTGGCCTCGGGGAAGCGTTGAATGGCTCCACTATTGCTTATGTGCTTCAAAACCTGAATCCCCAGGCCTTTTTCTAACGATTCCGAGATTCGTGAAAAGCGCTGAATTTGCTCTTTAGTAAAGGCATCTTGGGCGGGGTCGTCACTGGCTGCCAAATGACTAAACACGGAAGCTATGGATAGTTTTACGCGGCTCTCTTTGATTAAGTTTAGCACCATAGACAGCTCCCTTTCTTCCATGCCTAATCGATTCATTCCGGTATTGAATTTGAGATGGCAAGCAGGAACCTCTGTTTGGTGCGCTGCGAAATCAAGCCAAGCAGTCAGCATGGGAATGCTGTACAGCTCAGGCTCCAGCCTAAATTGCAAAAGCAACTCAAAATCCTGTACCCCCGGGTTAAGTACTAAAATTGGGATATTAATGCCCTGTTTCCGTAAAGCCACTCCCTCATCAGGATACGCAACGGCCAAATAGTCTACTCCATAATAATTAAGCAAGGCGGGCACCTCAAACCTACCGGTTCCATAGGAAGCGGCTTTTACCATCACCATCAGTTTGGTTTGGCTTCCTATTTTTCTTCGGAAATAGGCAAGGTTATGCACCAGGGCCGACATGGAAATTTCCATTTGCGTGCCGTGATGCTGGTATTGCAAATGGCTGAGCAAAGATTCCAGGCGTTGGTTTCTAGCGCCTTTTATTAAGACCACGGCATTTGGCAGTAAAACGCTGTTGATGTGCGCTTTTGCTTCCTCTAAATCATCAAAAAAATGAGCTTTCATGCCTTCCGGTACGGAAAGTTTCGGCCATGCTTTTCCAATCCCAACCCACTGCTCAATACCATATACGCATAGGGTCTGCAACAGCGTGTGGTAAAAGTCAGCATCTGCCTCCAAATGCGAAAAATCAGAAAGAACTACGGCTTTGGGTCTGTTCTGGGCAATCTCTTGCAACTTTTTCAAAGCCAATTCTAAGGCGTTTAAGTCGGCAGAATAGGTGTCGTTTAAAAGCAACCTTCCTTGCAAACCTTCTAGGGTTTCTAAGCGCATAGATACCGGAAAAAGAATGGCCGAACGCCTTAGCAAGGCTTCAGGAGAAAGCCCCAAATGCAAAGCCAAGGCCCAAGATGCCGCCAAGTTTTCTGCATCTACAGAGCCGGGATTGTCCCAAGGTATTTGATAGCTTTGGTTTTTCCAGAAGAGCTGAATATACGAGGAATTCCAACCGTAGCGTAAGGCAGCCTTCTCGTTCATTCCATAGTCCAGTTTGGGGCAAGGCAACTCCTTAACAGACGCTTTGACTAATGGATGATCGCTTCCATAAATTAAGAAGTCCACCTTTTTAAAAAGTTTGGCCTTTTCCTGGACTAGAGTGGATTCGTTTGGAAAGTTGTCTAGATGCGCATTGCCCATATGCGTCCAAAGTCCAATATCGGGTTGAATCATGGATTCTAAACCATCCATATCCCCGGGTTGACTCACCCCGGCCTCAATTAGGGCAATTTGATGTTTTGCAGATAAAGGCCACAAGGATAAAGGAACTCCAATGGAAGAGTTATAACTGCCCGGACTTCGAAGTACATCAAAATCGGGTGAAATCAAGCGCCAAGCCCATTCTTTTACAATGGTTTTTCCATTGCTTCCGGTAATACCAACTATGGTTGCTTTGGAGGAACTCCGAATGAATCGGGCCAATTGCTGCAAAGCATGTAAGGTGCCTTCCGGACTACGAAAAACGTAGATTTCGGCGGGGAAACTTGGGGGAATCTTTTCCACAACCACAGCAACAGCTCCCGCGGCTTTTGCCTCTTGCAAGAAAAGGTGTCCGTCGTGGTTAGGCCCATCTAAAGCAAAAAACAAAGAGGGGCTATCGGCTCGTAAGGTTCGCGTATCCTGACTTATTTGAGCAATCCACGGCTGCTTTCCCACCTGGAGTATTTCCCAACCTAAAGCTTTGGCAAGTTCCGGCAAATAAACCGGTTCTTTACGAATCATGGGAGGGCGTATCTGAATTGTTTACTTTATGAAAACAGTCGCGGCATAAGGCTTGATACGCGTCTGTTTCGCCCAGCAGCACCACTTGTTCATCTTGTGTAAGCCGGTGAGAATGGTTGGCAATATGTCCACAACGCACGCAAATAGCATGCACTTTGGTTACAAACTCTGCAGATGCCATAAGTTTGGGCATTACCCCAAAAGGCTTGCCGGTATAATCCATATCCAAACCGGCACAAATCACCCGAACACCTCTGTTTGCTAAAGTATTGCACACATCTACAAGCCCGTCGTCAAAGAATTGTGCCTCGTCTACCCCAACAACGTCTACATTATTGGCCAACAATAAAATATGGGCAGCACTTGGAACTGCTGTGCTATGAATGGCATTGGAATCGTGACTTACCACCTGGTTTTCGTCGTAGCGAACATCCACCTCGGGTTTAAAAATTTCCACCTTAAGCTTGGCGATACGAGCACGTTTGAGGCGCCGAATCAATTCTTCCGTTTTACCGGAGAACATCGAGCCGCAAACTACTTCAATCCAGCCTCTTCTTTCGCCTTCTTTAAGGGTGTTCTCTACAAACATGTACCTTTACCGTAAATTTAGACTCGAAAAATAGAGCAATCCCGTTTACCCACCAAAAACCAAAGAATGGATAAAGCCAAACTTATTCAAAAACTCCGGCGCAACATGCTGAAAATGGAGGAGTTACTAAATAAAATTGAAAATGAAGGTCCGGATGAATTTTGGTTAAACGGCACAGTCCAACTGGCAAGAGACCTCCAAGAAGATGTATTGATTTACAGATTTCTTAGCAGTCAACAAGTGCCCTCTTCAATGGTTCCGGGTATTCCTCTTCCACAAGCACAAGCAACGGACACCCCAACTCCTCCTCAACAGGAGGTCAAAGCCCAAGTGCCGGAATCGATTCAAGAAACAGAAACAGCCCAAAGCTCTGCCCAAAGTCCGGAGCCTAAGGTGCAGGAAAAAAGAACACCGGAACCAATCCTAGACTCCCAAACCGAAGAGACCCAACAAAAAAATGAGCCGGACCAGGGCTCCAAAGAAGATTTACCGGCCCCTTCGCTCAAAAACGAAGAGGCACAACCTAAAGATAATCAGACTGAAGCGGCAGAAACCTCAAAGGCCGAAGACAGCCCTATAACGCATGCTTCGCCTGCTGAAGGTGCCGATATTGCACCCGGCAGCAGTCTTAGCTTTAACGACAAAGCCGCCTACCAAACAGGAGGAAGCCTAGCAGACAAACTCAAGCAAGCCAAAAGCAAAGACCTAAAAAAGTCCATGCCGCTTCATGAGAAATTCAGATTCATCAATGAATTGTTTGAAGGCGACAATGGGCCTTTTAATGAGTTATTGGATCATTTAAACGCATGTGCGGACTGGGCCGCTGCAGAGGCCTTGCTTAAGCAAACTCAGCAAGAGCGTTCATGGAATGCAGAAAACGCCACGGCTCAAGACTTTTTTGAACTTATTTACCACAAATTTGCCTGATGAAGCTACGATGGACCCTAGGTGTCTTAGCCGTATTATGCTGGTTAAACCCAAAAACCAGCATAGCACAAACCGACTCCCTCGCCTTCGGAGCCTACGCCCGATTGACAAAGGACACCCTATCCAGTGCCGTGTTTCATGGTAGAGGCTATGTTAAGGATGGGCATAAAATGGCTTCTTACCATATAGCCACTGAGTTTTACAAGCTGGGATTAAAAACCTTGTTTCCGGCACCCGGCTTTTACCAGAGCTTTACCATGAGTGCCAATGTATTTCCGGAAGTTCCTGTACTGGCTTTTGATGAAGACTTTTTGGTTCCGGGGAGAGATTTCCACCCGGCACCCGATTGCCCTCCAATTCATGGAACTTTTGACTTGATTTGGATTGATAGCCTAAGCCTTTCCAACGACAAGGCTTGGAAGAAGTTGGTCAAGCAAGATTTATCCAAAAGCTTTTTAGTGATGGATGTTGGTTCTATTAAAAGCAAGGAATTGCAAGACGCAGCCAACAATTTGCGGAAAAACGTTTTTGGGGCTGCCGGATTTATTGAGCCTAAATCCAAATTGACATGGAGTGTTTCTCAAGCTCCCGGCAAAACACCCGTAATAGAAGTTGCCGACAGCTTAATCCATCGTAGATACAAGCAAGTACGTTTGCGGATTCAATCGGTACAGATGTCCGATTTTAATACGGTAAATGTAGTGGGTTATGTTCCGGGCAAAAGAGTGCGAGACACCTTTATTGTGGTAACCGGCCATTTCGACCATTTGGGCAGATTGGGAAACCGCATTATATATCCGGGAGCCAATGATAATGCCAGCGGTATAGGTCACATCCTTGCGCTCGCCAAATACTTTTCCCAACCCGAAAACCAGCCCGAGTATTCCATTGCATTTATTGCATTTGGAGGAGAAGAAGCAGGCTTGCTTGGCTCCTTGCACTACGTACGAAATCCGGTAATTCCCTTAAAGCGCACCCGCTTTTTGTTGAATATTGACATTATGGGCTCGGCAGAGGGCATTACGGTGGTAAATGCGACCAAGCATCCTGAAATCACCGGAATGTTGGAGCAAATAAACACACAAGACCAGCGCATAGGAAGGATAAGAAGAAGAGGACCTGCCGCCAACAGCGATCATTACTTTTTTTCTGAGATGGGGGTTCCGGCCTTTTTTATTTACACCGAAGGAAAAGTAAAAGCCTACCATGACATTTACGATAGGGCCGAGCATGTTCCGATGGAAAAGGCAGACGATTTACATTGGCTTTTTGTTGACTTTATTAAAACCTTGGAATCTCCTGAATGGAATCCCTATCTGAAGCAGCGCTAATTTTTATTCCAACCCCGATTGGAAACCTAGATGACCTTAGTCCAAGGGTATTGAATGCGCTAAATGAAGTGGATTTGCTTTTGGCTGAAGACACCCGGCATACGGGCCAGCTGCTCAAACGGCTTGGCATTTCTGTTAAACTCATGGCCTTTCATGCCCATAACGAACACAGGGCTTTAGACCATGTCATTCAATTGCTCAAATCGGGTCAAAAAGTGGGCATGGTAAGCGATGCAGGCACTCCCGGAATTAGTGATCCTGCCTTTCTCCTTAGCCGTGCTTGTCGCTCAGAGGGCATAGCGGTGAGCTGCTTGCCCGGCCCATCTGCCTTTGTGCCGGCATTGGTAATGTCTGGGCTTCCTTGCCATTCCTTTTATTTCGAAGGTTTTTTGCCCCATAAGAAAGGACGCATGACCAGATGGTTGTTTTTACAGTCCTTACCCTGTACGCTCGTTTTGTATGAAAGTCCACATAGGATTCGTAAAACCCTAAACGAAGCGGCCGACTATTTGGGGCCGAATAGGCAAGCCAGTTTGGTTCGAGAAATTTCAAAGATGCACGAAGAGGTCATTCATGGGAGCTTGGAAGAGCTGGAAAAAGCCTTGGAAGAGCACCCCCGAAAGGGCGAAATGGTACTGGTTATTGGCCCAAAGGAAGAAGCTTCAAAAAAAACAGAGACCGGCTCCAAAGAGCCTTTTTAAAAATACAAGCGGCAGGGACAGCAGCGGCAGCCCGGAGCCTTTGTACTTAGGAACTGCCGGTGGGCGGAGGCGACCATAGGAAGCCCACGTACCACCAGCAGTACCTTAGTACAAAGGGGAGGACTATAGCGAATGGCCCGCAGCCGCCCAAAAACAAGCACACATCGATAGGTTTAGTATCTTCGTAGAATGAATTTTTTGCGCTATTTCGCCTGTTTTGCCCTTGTTTTTCCTTTTACTGCCAAGGCTCAGGATGCTGAGGCTAAGTGGAAGGTAGACAGCACCTTATTTGACGCGGCGGACACAATTTCCTTTACTACACGTGAAGGTACTTGGATGAATCTGGACCTTAGTCCGGACGGTAAATGGTTGGTATTCGATTTGTTAGGCGATATTTATCTAATGCCTAGCGAGGGCGGTGTTGCCAAGGCCATCAGGACGGGACCTGCTTGGGAAGTTCAACCCCGTTTTAGTCCCGATGGAAGCCAAATCGCCTTTACCTCAGACTTGGGTGGTGGTGACAATATTTGGGTTTGTGACCGGGAAGGCAAACAAGCGCGGCAAATAACCAAAGAGGATTTTCGCTTAGTCAACAACCCGGTGTGGTCGCCCGATGGCAAGTATATTGCTGCTCGCAAGCACTTTACCTCCACCCGTTCTGCAGGAGCCGGCGAAATTTGGTTGTACCACACCTCAGGGGGGCAAGGGGTGCAGCTTACGGAGCGCAAAAACGATCAACAGGACGTAAATGAGCCCTTTTTTCACCCGGACGGAAGCAAGATTTGGTTTTCCGAGGACATGTATCCGGGGGGCTATTTTCAATACAACAAAGACCCCAACAGCCAAATTTACATGAGCCGGAGCTACGGTTTTTCGCAGGGAAAGGTCAAAAATGAGGTAACAGGACCCGGCGGTGCCGTGCGCCCTACTCCCTCTCATAAAGGCGACCAACTGGCTTTTGTGCGGCGCGTACGTACCCAAACCGTACTTTTTGTGCAAGACCTTGTCAGTGGCAAAGCCAAAGCGGTTTATACCGAATTAGATAAAGACCAACAGGAGGCCTGGGCCATTTTTGGAGTGTATCCGGGTTTCGCCTGGTCGCCGGACGACAAACACATTTACATTTGGGCCAAAGGAGGCATACAAAAAGTAGATTTGAGCAGTGGAGAGGCCATTTCCATTCCTTTTGAAGCCAAGGTGCAGCAAGTGGTGAAGCCGGCGCTTAGGTTCAAACAAGACAAATTAGAACAACGGTTTTATGCCAAAGCCATTCGACACATGTGCAGCCACCCCGAAGGAGGCGCCCGCATTTTTCATGCCTCAGGCAAGCTCTATATTCAAGAAGGCAGGAGTATAAAAATGCTGGGAGACTTGCCCGGCCTACAATTTGATCCAAGTTACAGTAAGGATGGAAAGCGTTTGAGTTTTGTTTCCTGGCAAGACACAGCTATGGGTTCCATTTTTGTGGCTCAAAAAGCGAAAAAAGCTTGGGAGTTTGCCCGCCTAAACTTACCAAAAGGCATTTACCGTACGCCAAGGATTTCTCCCGATGGCAGCAAACTGCTCTTTGTAAAAGAGCCGGGCAACCGCCATTTGGGCTACGCTTGGTGCGATGAACCGGGCATTTATCTTTACGATTTCCGGACCGAAACCGCAGAAAAAGTCTCTGAAAAGGGCGAAAACCCATGGTGGCACCCATCAGGCACCAAATTTTATTACCAAACCGGAGGCATTGTTTTTGGAAGCCTAAACAAAACCTTTGAAATTTTCGACTTGGAGACGCGCAAATCTCAGGTGCTTACCAAATCGAAATATGCAGGCTACTATGCACCTAGCCCCGATGGGCAGTGGTTGGCATTCACCGAGCTACACAAAGTATTTCTTATGCCCATGCCTTCCTATGGGCAATCCTTTGAATTAAGCGGAAAGGCTGGAGCGCTTCCCATTTCCGAAGTTACGGACGATGCCGGCATTGCGCTTCATTGGTTGGGCAACAGCCAAACGCTACGCTGGACTTTAGGTCCTGTGGTCTATGAAACGGAAGTTAGCAACCAATTCGAATGGTTGAGTCAGGGACAATCAGATACCCTTAGCGGGCAAAGCCAAGTGCGAGCAGACACCATAAAATTAGAGCTAGCTTCCGACGTCCATCAAAGCACCTTTTATATTCGGGTAAAGCGCATCATCACCATGGGTGAGCAAGGGGTTTTGGAACCGGGAGTAGTGGTGGTAAAAGGAAATCGAATCTTGCAGGTAGGACGTCCGGAAGATATTCCTCCACAAAAAGATTGGGAATTACTGATGATGGACAGCAGTACCCTAATGCCCGGCTTTGTAGATGTACATGCGCACACAGGAAACTTTAGGCATGGTATTAGTCCGGAAAAACAATGGGAATATTACGCCAATTTAGCCTATGGAGTTACCACTACCCACGACCCATCGGCCAATACAGAAATGGTATTTGCCCAAAGCGAAATGCTAAGAGCAGGAAGGATGCTTGGTCCAAGGCTTTTTTCGACAGGAACCATATTGTATGGGGCTGATGGCGATTTTAGAGCACCCATAGAAACCTACAGAGATGCAGAACGAGCCATTGCCCGCACCAAAGCTTTTGGTGCCTTTTCGGTAAAATCCTATAACCAGCCTCGAAGAAATCAACGGCAAATGGTCATAGAGGCAGCAGAGAAACAAAGGGTTTTGGTAATGCCTGAGGGTGGTTCACACTTTTTCCACAACATGTCTATGATTGTGGACGGCCACACAGGAGTAGAGCACAACATCCCGGTTGCTCCTTTATACAGCGATGTATTGAATTTTTGGGGCAAAACGCAGACCGGAAATACCCCTACCCTCATTGTGAATTATGGCGGTATCAATGGCGAATACTATTGGTTTCAACACAGCAAGGTTTGGGAAAAAGAACGCTTGTTGGCCTTTACCCCAAGGCCAATAATAGACAGCAGGTCCAGACACCGCACCATGATTCCTGAGGAGGAATACGAAAACGGGCACATCCTCAGCTCCCAAAGTTGTGCTGCGCTCCAAAGTCAAGGAGTTCGAATTCACATGGGCTCTCATGGTCAAATTCAAGGCCTAGGGGCGCACTGGGAAATTTGGATGCTGGCCCAAGGAGGTATGACTCCCCTAAATGCCCTTAAAGCGGCCACCATAGATGGCGCTGCATATCTTGGAATCGACCATGAACTGGGTTCTTTAGAAGCAGGCAAACTGGCCGATATGATTTTTATTGACGGAAACCCTTTACAAAACATTCAAGACACCGAGCACATTGATTTGGTGATGCTTAATGGAAGATTTTATGACCCCTCTTCTCTAATTGAAGTATTTTCTGGGAAGTTTAGACCCACTCCATTTTATTGGCAAATGGAAGATAGTCCGGTTTCCTATCCTTGGGAAGAGGGTCAAGATTTAAGGCAACACATGTGCGGGTGTGGCCTGCATTAAGCAATGGTATGGTATGAATAAACTGATTTTTGGCTTAGGCATTTGCACCCTGCTTTTTTCTCCCTTACATGCTCAGGATGCTTCGGATTGGCTGGCTTGGGTAGGCGCCCCTACCGAAAATGGCGTTCAAGCCAAGGTGTTTGCCCCCCAAACACCTGATTTAGACTGGCTGTTGTTTGACCCTGCACGCGGTAGCGAACATCAAGTCAAAGGCCGTCCGGTGGAGGAAGCTCCCGGTTGGTTTAGCTTCGAAGCCTCCGGACTTTTGCCAAATACCACCTATTTCTACCACTTTCAAAACCAAGAGGAGAACCAAGGGAAACCCGGTCAATTTCAAACCCTAAGCCAGGGGCCTACATCGTTTAGCTTTCTTAGTTCCTCTTGCGGATTCTTTCCCAATAACCCTGCGCATGTGCATATGGCCAAGCAAGACGCACTCTTTTATTTAAACGTGGGCGATTTGCATTATGCCAATCCAAGCTCCGAAAAGGCTGAACCACATAGAAAAGCCTATATTCAGAGGGTATTGCAGGGAGAATCAGAGCAGCAATTGTTCTCCAAAATGCCCTTGATTTATGTCTGGGACGATCATGACTTTTGCGGCAACAACAGCCTTGGGGAAAGTCCCTGTGGTGCAGCAGCTCGCCTGGCATACCAACAAGCCGTGCCTTCGCACCCGCCCTATCGAGAAGGCGCCGGTATTGCCCGGGAATTTCGCCACGGGAGGGTGGCTTTTTTAATTATGGATTTGCGCTCCGAACGAAGCAAGGACAACATCATGCATCCCGAACAAATGCAGTGGTTAGAACAAAGGCTTCAAGCCCATGCCAAAGAAGGTTTGTTTACTGTTTTGGTGAGTTCGGTTTCTTGGTATGGCAACGAAGACGATAATTGGGGTGGCTTTCCGGAAGATCGGAACACCCTGCATTCGATTCTCCAAAATCTAGGACACGATAGGCTTATGTTTATTTGCGGGGATGCCCACATGCTTGCCATGGATAACGGAAGTTCCGGTGTTGACTTTGAACTTAGCCAACAAGCCATTCCGGTGCTGCAAGCCGGAGCGCTTCTAAGCTTTGGCAGCAACAAAGGGGGCAGCTACTCCGAAGGAGTGCACATTCCCCCTCTGGGAAGTGGACAATACGCCAAAATTGAAGTAGTAGACGATGGCAACGACGCGCTACTCCTTCAAATACAAGGGTACCGACTTCAAGGGCCTAGAGCCGAACCCGAAACCTTAATGACCTATACCTTTTGCAAAGCCATGCCAAAGGCAAATGCCGAAGAAGAAACCAAAGTTCAATTAAGCCCACATAGCCTTTCCCTTTCCGATTCCACAGAATTTAGAGGAGGGCTTGCTCTGGTGCGCAACCGCTGGGGCCGATTGATTGAAGCACAGGTTATTCCGGATAAGGGAAGGTTTAGCATGCACTTTGAGGCCTCCCAAGAACAACGCTTTATTGAGCTTAAAAGCAACCAGGCCCATAGCATCCGCCAAATCCCCAACCCCTAATGCAACCGCGCAAAACAGAACCCATTGCACGCATTGGCCTTCTGTTTGGACTGTGCTTAGGCTTGGTTTGCGCTCCTTTTTCCGCTTTTTCTCAAGACTTTTCGTACCGAAACTTCCGAACCGACTGGTCGGAGTTTCATCCGGTGGTTATGGATCCCCTACCCGAATACTCCCAAGAAGATGCCCTCATTTTGGACATGCAATTGCGCTTGGATTTTAACAAAAGAGAAATTCGGGTATATCAGCGCTGGCTGTTTAAAAACGCATTGGGACTGCTGCGCTTCAACAACTTTTACATTCCTTTTAATGTAGATCCATTGCGTTACCCTCGGCACAACAGTCCGTCCCTTTGGTTTGGGGAGTCTGATGTACGGCAATTGGATGCAAGAAAATTAAAGGGCGATACAGCCCACCAAGTGCTGCTCAATCAATGGGCCTTAAACCGTTCCTTTATTGGCAACAAAACCAGAGTACAGGCTTGGGCTTATGGCTTTAAGGCCTTGGAGCTTGCGCCGGGAGATGAATTGGAAATAGTGTTGAGATACAACATGCCTGCTGCCTTTCGATTGATTCCCTACCAAAAAGTTCCTACCCAACGGTTGGAAGTGCAGCTTACAGGTAGACCCCCTGAGCACTACTTGCTCATGTTTAGCAAGGGTTGGAGTTTCGACAGCCTATCCGCCAAGGTATTGCGCAGCGAAATGCATAAGCTCCCTGCCATTACTGCTAGTCCTTATTTTCAACGCCCCGAAAACATGCTTTGGCTAAGCTTTGGAGCACCTGATCCCTACCAACCGCAAAAGCAAGCCATGGATTGGCGCCACTTCTTATCCGATGTAGCCGACTACCAACCCAATCCCGCCGGATCTTTTTTTGCCGGACCTTTTAGTCCCCTGTCTCTTGAGCTCAACCGCTTGTATCTGCAAGCCGTTCCGGATACCTTTAGCGGAACTACCCCAGAAAGTTGGCGACGGATTCAGACCATGCTCAACCAGCAATTCCGCTTTCAAAACGACAGCCTCTTTTTTGCAGGGGAGGACGTAAAACTGGAACGCTTACGAAGCTTTTTAAGCCAAGGAATTCTACGGCAAATGAGTCTTTTTAAGGTATATAAAGAGCTTATTTACCGCAGCGGCGCAAAAGCCTATTTGGTACTGTTTAGGCACCGAAACCGCAGCCTCCCCGAAGATAGTTTGGTGCACTGGGCACCCTATTGGCCCATGCAAGGCCTTGCCGTTGAAACCGACAGCGGCCTCAGCTACCTGGTGCCCCGCCAACACGAATTCGGCTGGGAAGCCAACGAACTTCCCTTTTATTTGAGGGGCATTAGACACTGGCATATTCCCATCAACAGCGACTACGGCGACTGGCTTAACCGACCGGTAGGCATCCCCATCCAACTAAAAGAAATCAAAAATCATTCCAAAACTCCGGCAGAGAGGACCATTCGAGCTTCTTTGTACCTTTTTGAAACAGCTCAAAAAAGCCGTGTAGAAATGGAGCTTTCCCTAAAAGGAGATTGGTCTACCCTACTCCGCGGACGCCTGCTGCATGGTTTTGTGGACAGTTTGGCGCACCCGGACTATGCGCTACTTCCCACCGCACTTCCCAACGACAGCATTGGAGTCATTTCTTTTAAAACCAAAGAGTTATCCTCTATCTCCCCATTTTTATTTAAGGCAAGCCTAAGCTATCCTTTGCATCATAAAACCCAGCCGGATCGAGGTTTTGCTCTGAATCTAAGGCGCTTATTACCTATGCCCTTGCCTCCGGCCTCTTTAGAAGCTTTTCCCGGAGGATTTGCCGAAGATTTCCCGCAAAAATCTGCATTTGATATGCGCATCCATTGGCCTGAAACCATGCACGCACCAAAATTGCCGGAATGGTTGCAGGCGCCCGGCTCTGCAAGCTCCGATTACGGAAAACTCTCTTGGAAAAGAATAGAGCTAAAAGCCGACCAACTGCGCCTCCAATGGACGTGGGAAAGCCATATTGGAGCGCTGAATCCGAACCAATTTAAATCATTTGAACACTGGATGCGGGTGATTTACAAGCATTGGCGAGGAAGTTTCATTTGGGCTTAGGTTTGGGCGGCTTTTCCGTCTCCGGCTTCAAATCCTCATTGGAAAGCTAAGGGTGGCGGGCCCTGCGTGGTCTTTCCGAAGGCTCGGAAAGCCTCCTCGTAGCGCGCCTCCCTAAGCTTTCCAATTGCGGGTTTTTCGCCTGCGCCGGGCCGCAGATTGCGCATTTGGTATGGAACCTAATTTTAAATACCTGAGACCGTTGACGCGTTGTGTTTTCAAGGCGAATTAAGGCACGGCCAAATTGAAAGTCCGCAGTTTACTGGTTGTAAATGAGGAACTTGAGATTTGGCCGTAACGCCAAGTCGCCGCAAGAATAGCAACTCGTCAACGGTCTCATACCTGTACCATGGCAAAGCTTGTTCCCAATAAGGATTTGCCGAAAGAAGCCCATAGTAAAAACCCTGTAGGGTCTATAATTTCGTCTATATCGCATACTTGCTATGGGCACGGGCCCCTGATGGAAGCAGGTAGCTTGGTGGTTCAAAACCCTTGGCAGGCCGTGCAGCGAGGAGGCCCCCGAGGCTTCGGGGGACCCCGGAGCGCCGGCATGCCGGGTGTTTTGGACCATCAACTACCGCAGACAGCAGGAAAAGGCCCCCAAATCCAAACATACTAAAGACGCAGTCCCTCTTTTTTGCGGAGCACGTAGGTGGCCCAAAGGTTGCGCAAAAATCCCCAACCGTAGCCAAATAGCTGTGTCCAGGCCGCGCGGACCGACAGGAGGGCCACCCACAGGCTTTTTTCGCTGCGCCAGGCATCCAGAAATAAAGCTAGGGCATACAAGGCCAAACCAAGGCTTGCCAAAAGCCCTAAAGGCCAATATATGAACCACATAAGCAAGGTTATGGGATGTGTCAGCAAAAAAACGGCAGGAAACAAATGGGTGATTTTAAGTTCGCCGGGGTGCTGCCGAAACAGGTGAATACGGGCTGCTCCGAAGCGGAATACCTGTTTAAAAAACTTCCGGAAATCAGTGCGTCGTTTGTGGTATACAAAGGCCTCCGGGATTAGCGCCGATGTTGCGCCGGCGGCAATGAGTCGAATGCTGAGGTCTACATCTTCGCCGCAAACCAGTTTGGTATTGTATCCCTCCACCTTTCGAAACCAATCGGCGCGGATGCCCATATTGAATCCCCGTGGGTGAAAGGTGCCCATTCCCTGCTTTTTGCCGCGAATGCCTCCGGTGGTAAACAAGGAGGTCATGGTATAAGAAATGGCCTTTTGTACCGGGGTGAAGTTGGGGTGTGCGGCATCGGGTCCACCAAACAAGTCGAGGTTTTGTCGGCTCAAGTGGGCCTCGATTTTATTCAAATAGTCGGGAGGAATAAGGCAATCGGAATCGAGGAAAATAAAAAAAGTACCACGAGCCACCTTTGCGGCTGCGTTGCGTGCGTCGCTCACGGGCAAGCCTGATTGGTAGAGGAAGTGCAGGTCCAGTTTTCCCCGATGGGCTTCGGCTACCTGCTCCAGGGATTGCTCTGGGGTTCCATCGGCCAAGATTACTTCAAAATCAGGAAAGTCTTGGTCTTGTAGGGAGTCCAGAAACTCCGCTACCTCATCGGCTCGTTTAAAGGTAGGCGAGATAAGGCTATACGTTACCTTATCCTTTTTGCCGCGATGCCACAGCGAAGGATTATCCATGATTAGGGAAGCGGTCTCTTATTTCGTAATGGTTGCGGTCAGGGGCATTTCTGGCGACCATTTCGGCGAGAAAACCGGCCAAAAACAGTTGAGTACCCAGCACCATGGAGAGCAAGGCCAAGTAAAATATGGGGCTATCGGTAATTCGATCGGCCCGTTCGTTAAGCCCATAGGTAACCACCAGTTTGTATACACCCATCCAAAGGGTCATAAAGAAACCGAGCACAAAAACCAGCAATCCCAAGCTTCCGAAAAAATGCATAGGTTTTTTAGAGAAGCGGCTTACAAAGGTGATGGACATAAGGTCGAGCAGCCCATTTACGAAGCGTTCCATCCCAAACTTAGAGCTGCCGTATTTTCGGGCTTGATGTTGCACCACTTGTTCTCCGATTTTTTTAAATCCGGCGGCTTTGGCAATAACAGGAATATAGCGGTGCATTTCGCCATAGACTTCAATGGCTTTTACGACTTCGAAGCGGTAGGCTTTGAGTCCGCAATTAAAGTCGTTCAGTTGAATTCCGGAAAGTTTGCGTGTAGCCCAATTAAAGAGTTTGGTAGGAAGGGTTTTACTTAGAGGGTCGTAGCGTTTCCGTTTCCAACCTGAAACCAGGTCAAGACCTTCTTCCAAAATTTTTCGACGCAGTTCCGGAATCTCCTCGGGGCTATCTTGCAGGTCTGCGTCCATGGTAACCACCACTTGTCCGCGGGCTTCAGCAAATCCCGTATTTAAAGCAGCCGACTTGCCGTAATTTCTGCGGAAGGAGATGCCTTTGATGTTGGGGTTTTCTTGGCTTAATTGGCCAATAACCTCCCAGGAATGGTCGGTAGATCCGTCGTCGATGAGTAAAATTTCGTAGGTCCATTGATGGGCCTCCATCACACGGTGAATCCAGGCGCAAAGTTCGGGCAAGGACTCTGCTTCGTTGAGCAATGGAATGACCATGCTAAGGTCTAGACTGTGCGAATGATGGAGCGTTTTCAGATCAAAAGATTTTGGTAGGCAAAGATACGAAAACCCGATGGAAAGGCAGGTCAATATTAGGCCATAGTTAAAAAGCGTGGCCGATTAAAGCTTCGTTGGACTAAATAAATTTATACATTTGTGGCCGGGCAAGTCTTGTACGACCAGCTCCCTTTGAACTCCCCCAGGTCAGGAATGAAGCAAGGGTAGAAGGTTGTAGCGGTGCGATGCAAGTAACTTGCCCTTTTTCTTTGACCTTTTTTTAATTTAAAATAGCCGGGAAGCTTGCAGTATCGGTGACATTTGCTTAAATTACCAAGTGTTTTCCGAACGCTGATTTCACGGTACAAATACACAACCACATGAAATTCTTTATTGACACAGCCAATTTGGATCAAATTCGGGAAGCACAAGCCTTAGGCGTATTGGATGGAGTAACTACCAATCCCTCGCTTATGGCCAAGGAAGGCATTTCAGGAGAGGAAAACATCAAAAAACACTATTTAGACATCTGTTCTATAGTGGATGGCGATGTTAGTGCTGAGGTAATCGGTACCACCTTCGAAGAAATGGTAAAGGAGGGAGAAGCATTGGCTGCCTTGCATCCTCAAATTGTAGTAAAAGTACCCATGATTCAAGACGGTGTAAAAGCCCTCAGGTACTTTAGCGACAAAGGAATCAAAACCAATTGCACTTTAGTTTTTTCGGCAGGGCAGGCTCTTTTGGCTGCCAAGGCCGGAGCAAGCTATGTATCTCCATTTCTTGGCCGTTTGGATGATGTTTCGACAGATGGCATTGAGCTTATTGGACAAATTGTTCAGATTTACGACAACTACGGATTCAAAACGGAAGTTTTGGCTGCCAGTATTCGCCATGCCATGCATATTGTGCGCTGTGCCGAACTGGGAGCCGACGTTGTTACTTGTCCTTTGGCTCCTATTTTATCTTTGCTTAAGCATCCCTTAACCGACCAAGGACTGGAAAAGTTCCTGGCCGATTACCGCAATGCACAGCAAGGATAAACGCCTACAGGCGCCACGTTCTTTTTAACCCCCAAAACCCAAAAACGTATGCGTCTTAAAGTGTATTCCAAAAACCCGGCTCCCAAACACATTGAGCAAATTACCGATGCCCTAAAGGCTGGCCAGGTTGTCATTCTGCCAACCGATTCGGTCTACTGCTTTGCATGCGATGGAAGTCAGCCGGAAGCCATTGCAGCACTTGCTAGAATTAAGGGCCTTAGTGAAGACAAGGCCAGATTCTCGTATATGTTTCATCAAATTTCCGGACTAAACGATTATGTTCGCCCCTTAGCAAACTCGGTACATAAACTCATGCGCCGTCTTTTGCCCGGACCTTTCACCTTTGTGTTGCCGGCTTCTTACAACCTTAAGAAAAGCCTTCCCAACCGCAAGGAGCTGGGTGTGCGTATTCCCAACCATCAAATACCGCTTAAAGTTATTGAGGCTTTAGGGCATCCCTTGGTCACTACCTCCGTTTACGATGAAGACGAGATTTTACAGTATACCACCGACCCAGAGGTTATATGGGAACGGTATCAAACGCAAACAGCAATGGTAGTGGATGGTGGTTTTGGCCACAACGAAGCCAGTACCGTATTGGACTGCACCGGAAACGAAGTGGTCATACTTAGAAAAGGCATTGGAGCGCTGGAAGAAGTAGCCTAATCCTGATTAAATCCTTCATTTTGCAAAAAAGAGCCGAAATATCGGCTCTTTTTTTGTTTAAGATGCGTAAAACAAGCGCGGAACCTCAATTTCAGGCAATGATGCTTTGGATTTTATCAGCTATTTCATCCTCTTTGCCTACCCCTTTCACCACAAAAAGTTTGCCTTGTTCGGCATAATAATCCCTCAGCGGATAGGTTTCGGCTTTGTAGACTTCAATGCGCCTTTCAATGATAGAAAGATCTGCATCGTCGCTTCTTCCGCTAATTTCGGCGCGTTTTTTAAGCCGCTCTTTTAGTTCCTCATCAGGGACTTCGAGCAAAATCACGTGAGTAATAGGCGCCTTTTTATCTTCGAGTAAGCTGTCCAATGCAGCGGCCTGAGCTTTTGTTCTTGGGAACCCATCAAAAATAAAACCTGGGGCACCGGCATGAACTTCCAAAGCCTCGCGGATCATTTGAACGACCACTTCATCGGGAACCAATAAGCCTTTATCGAGATAGGCCTTAGCCTCCATACCCACGGGAGTTTGGTTTTTAAGGGCTTCACGGAACAGTTCGCCCGTGGAAAGGTGGACCAATTGGTAGTTTGCAACTATACGTGCAGACTGAGTTCCTTTTCCTGCACCCGGGGGACCAAAAACAATCAAATTTTTCATGCGCTTCTTAAAGCTTCAATTGATAAATATCGGGCAAGTTTCGGCCCAGTTCGTTGTAATCCATACCGTAGCCTACTACAAAACGGTCCGGAATTTCTTTCCCAATAAATTTAGGGCGTTTGTTGCCCTTAAATGCCTCGGGTTTAAACAGCAAAGTAGCGATATCCAGGCAGGCAGGTTCTTCTTTCCACAGCAGTTCTTCCAGTGCTTGAATGGTGAGTCCTGTATCTACGATATCTTCTATGAGCAAGCAATGTCTTCCTTTAAGTCCCAGTTCTGAACGGGCATGCACTTGCACAATGCCTGATGTATGGGTTCCTTGGTAGGAAGAAGCCGAAATAAATGCCATTTCCATTTCGCCATCCAAAGAACGTATGAGATCCGAAAAGAAGACCAAACTGCCCTTCATCACACAAATTAGGAGCAATCGTTGGTTGGGGTAATCCGCACGAATTTTTACTGCAAGCTCCTTTACGGTGGCTGCAATTTCGTCTCTATCGATCCAAGAGGTAAAGGTTTTATCGTGTATCCGGAGCTCCATTTTTGTTCAGAGCACAAAAATAAGCAAAGCAAACCGGATGCGTTGCCTAAAAAAGTTTGCTGATAAGGTGATCGGTAGAAATTCCCTCGGCCTCAGCTTTATAGTTTCTAATGATACGGTGCCTTAATACGGCGTGAGCCACCGCCTGTACGTCTTCTTTGTCTGGCGAGAAGCGGCCATTTAATGCGGCATGGCATTTGGCACCCAAGATTAGGTTCTGGCTGGCTCTTGGCCCTGCCCCCCAACTGAGGTAGTCATTGGCTAAGGCATCGGCACCACTTTGGTTGGGGCGCGTTTTACCCACCAGCTTTACGGCATAAGCAAAAACGCTGTCGGGAACGGGAATCTTCCTTAATAATTCCTGGAAGTCAAGGATATCTTGCGCCTCCATTACCTTTTGAGCGCTTTTTTGCTCATTTCCGGTGGTGCGCTTCACAATGTCCAATTCTTCTTCGTAGCTAGGGTATCCAAGTTCCAAGCTAAACATAAAGCGGTCGAGCTGGGCTTCGGGAAGCGGATAAGTTCCCTCTTGTTCGATGGGGTTTTGGGTTGCCAACACAAAAAATGGTTTATCCAAAGGATATCTTTTGCCGCTAACCGTTACAGCCCGCTCTTGCATTGCCTCCAATAGGGCCGCTTGAGTTTTTGGGGGCGTCCGGTTGATTTCATCGGCAAGGAGAATCTGGGAAAACAAGGGGCCTTTTACGAATTCAAATTTTCGCTGGTCGTTTAAGACTTCTGAACCGGTGATATCGCCGGGCATTAAATCAGGAGTAAACTGTATGCGTTTAAAATCCAAGCCCAGAGCCTCGGCTACGGTGTGCACCAAAAGCGTTTTTGCCAAACCCGGCACGCCGACCAATAGGCAGTGTCCCCTACTAAATATGCTCAAGAGTAAATTTTGGACAATGGACTCTTGACCAACAATTACTTGGGCTATTTCTTTTTTTAAATGCTTGTTGGCTTCGGCTAAAGCCTCTATGCCTTCTTTGTCGTTAGTAAACCTCATGGTGCTTTATGCCACTTTTTCAATGCCGGGCATTGTTCTAAATAGCCCGTAAGATTCAAATATAAGTCATCTTCTCTGCGTGTGACCCATTCTCTAAGCACCTTAACTTTTTTTTCAGAAAGGGCTGCTTGCTGAATTTTATTGTAGTCCTGCCTTAAATTGGCCACATGAGGTTCTATTTTTTTCACCACTTTAATGACCCTCACCATTTTATCTCCGGTTTGATTGGTAGCAATTTGCGGGTCAGAAATTTGCCCTTCGCTCAAACCTTGAATCAAACGTAAGGTGGGAGGATCCAACTCCTCCATCATAAAACGGGTTCCACCGGTTCTGGGATTGGTCAATTTACCTCCATTGGCGCTGGAAGATTCATCTTGACTAAAACGAAAGGCCAAGGTTTTGAATTCAAGAGTGTCGTATTTGACCAACAGGGCATTCAGTTTTTCCTCTGCTGCAATCAGGTCGTCTAAAGCGACTTCGGGCTTGATAAGGATATGCCTAAAACTGGCATATTGTCCCCGTTGCCCCAGTTTTTCAATAATGTGGAAGCCGTATTGTGTTTCCACAGGTTCTGAAATCTGCCCTACTTCTAAGCCAAATGCCACCGCCGAAAACTCCGGAACCAAATCCTCACGTTTTACAAACCCAAGTTCACCACAGTTTTCTGCTGAGCCCGGATCTTGGGAATAAAACTTCGCCTTAATGCAAAAGTTACTTCCAGACAACAGGTCTTTACGGATGTCCATCAGTTCTTGCTTTACCCGTTCTTTTTCTTCCTCGCGTATTTCGGGAATCATTGCTATCTGTGCCAATTCTACCTCTCCGGGCACCGGAGGTAAAGAGTCGGAGGGCATGGAACGGAAAAAGGCTTCAACCTCGGAGGGGGTTACTCTTACGGAGCCGGTAATGTCCATTTGCATGCGCTCCACCATCAACTGTTCGTAGATGTTGGGACGCGAATCTTCCTTCAATTGATCCACGGTTTTTCCCATCATTTGTTCCAGACGCTTTTCTCCACCTACTTGAGCTGCGGTTTGGGCAATACGCCTTTGGAGTTCGTCCTCCACCATTTCGTCGGTAACTTCCACGGAATCCAACTCGCCTTGCATTACCAACATTTTTTGGATTACCATATCCTCTAAGACCTCACAGCGGTCTACTTTTCGGGTTCTATTGCCCCGCTCATCGGCTTCCATTTGAAAAGCCCTTGTTTCGACTTCCGACCTAAGAATCACTTGGCTTCCGACAACCGCTACGATTTCGTCTACTACGGTTTGGGCATGCACTATGGGCTGCAGCAACAAAAATACACCAACGAAATGCCATGGCTTAGGGTTCCACATAAACAACTGCTTTTTTCTGTTCAACGGCCTCTTGCAACAAGTGTTGTTCTAAGGCCTCTAGATATGCTCTTTTTCTTTGTTGAAGTAAAATAGCACGAATCTTGGGAGCTTCAAACTCAATGGGTGACTGACTTTCTTTTTTACGAAAAGCATCCAGTCGCAACCAATACAAAGTGGCTGTATCTCGTACTTCCACAAACTTGTTTTGCTTGAGAAACAATTCCTGACTCGAATAGGCCAAAGGTACCATCTTTTCTATCTCGGCAAAGGTAGTCCATCCTGTATCGCGTAGTATGTAGGCTTTGGCGCGCTTTTGGCAATAGTTTTCAAGCTTTTCGGTATCGGAATCTGTCTTGCTTAAAAACCATTGTTTCACTTTAGGCTTTGGGCTATGGCTTAAAGGAAACTCCAAAAGCGCATAACGCACAATATTTTGGCGCAATTGAAAATTCTCTCGATTGGACAGGTAGTATGCCTCTACTTCTTCTTCAGAAACCAGGGTATCTAAATTTTTAGCCAACATTTGCTCTTGAAACGAAAAAATAAGCAATGCTTTGCGGTAAGTTTCAAGCTTTGCCTCTATGTTTTTCAGCTCTTCTCCCAGGCTATTCTCAGCTTGCTGAAGCATCACCTGCTCTTTCACCCATTGATCTACATAGGCCTTTAGACGGAGTAGGCTATCCTCCTTGTTTTCTCCAAAATTAAAAGAAGACAAGTCACTCAGCCATAGTTTTTGGTTGCCCACCTCTGCCAAGGCCATACCTGAATGCTCCTCGCTATTTGGGTTTCCATTTGTACAAGAAACAAAAGTGAAGGAGAGCAAACCAAAAAACAAACCTAAGCCAAGCACCCAAGAGGAGCGTAATCCACGTTTTTCAGGAAGCCCTAACTTAAAGGGTAAAAAACCGGCATTTCGTTTTTTACCGATTATTTCCAGGGTACTCATCACCCAAGCTCCAATATGTGTTGACCGGCCCTTCATGGTATAGCTAATCTACAATAAGCTAAACGAATGTACATAGGCTTAGGCCATTTAAGTAGTACACCTATAAATCTCCAAAAAACCAAAGGGGTTTTATTGGGTAACCAAGCGGTAAAGCACTTCTTTATTAATGGTTACAGGGTACTTCTTTTCCAGCTCTTCTATCCAAGACTGTTCTAGCCAAGAGGCATAATCAGAAATAACCTTACCTCGAACATCGCTCAGTTCTTTTGGTCCGGGGGCTAATACTTCGGTCACCATGGCAAAACGAATTTTATTCTCGCTACGCGAAGTTGCTCCAAGGCCTACTTGTTGGTTTGCCAGGTCAACTACAGGATGATCGCCGGGCAAAAAGGTACCTTGGGTCACCAAAACGTTGTCCGGAACGTTCTTATTAAGTTTTCCCGTGAACTTGCTGATATCCCACTTTCCGCTCGCTACTTTATCCCCATACTTCCGGGCAAGTTTCTCGGCTTCTTCGTTTTTGCAATCCACCAACCAAGCTTTCATTCTTGGCTGTTCCCATCTGTAACGGTCTCTATGGTCTGCAAAATAGCTTCCCAGGCCGCTGGAATCACGCACCGAACGTTTCCAAACTTTTTCGTCCATCAACCCAAAGAGCAGAATGCCTTCCCGGTATTCATTAACCAAATAACGAAACTTCTGATTTTCTTGAGGCAATTGCTGCTCCTTGTAACCCAACAAAACGGATTCAAAAAACGGAACCACATAGTTTTTGTGGAAAAGACAAGGAGGAAGTGCTTTAAGCTCCAAACGCTCAGCCTCTAAATAATCCAATAAAGTGGCAACGCTCAAGGTATTGTTCTGGAAGTTTGCCAAAACCAAGTCCTTATGCGCTTCTAAATCGGCTAAGCTTATCAGACCCTCTTCGTTGGTGTATTTGTTCCACTCAATCGCAGGCTCGGTAAAGCTGTACTGAGCTTTCAATTGCTGCACAAATACCCTTTTAGGCTCTTTCCAACGAGCCGATTTGGCCAGCATTTTGGTTAGCTCATCCTCAAATTCTGCAAAAGCGGGCAAGCCGGCAGGCTGCTCCAAACGCAACAAATGAAATCCTTGAGGAGTTAGAATAGGCTCGGAAATGTCGCCCACCTTTTTCAAAGAAAAGGCCGCCTGCTCAAAATCCGGAGCATATTCATTGATTCCAAAAGATGGTAATTTACCTGCCCGTGTAGCTGTTTTGTAGTTTTCGGAATAAGCGCGTACTACCTCTTCCCATGGGGTTCCCGACATGGCTTTTTCCTTGGCCTCAAGAATGCGTTTCCGGGCTATTTCAACCGACCCGCTATTGCTTGCATCAGCGCTCACAAAAATATGGGAAACCTCAACGCGCCCTCTGGCAGGCCGCTCCTCTTCTACCATAATCAAGTGGTAACCAATAGAAGAGCGTACTATACGTGACAAACCACCCACCGGTGTATCATATACGGCCCGTTCAAAATCTAAGGCTGCATTAGGAGCCGTAAACCAACCGATAAGCCCGCCATTGCCGGCAGAGCGCTCGTCTTCGCTGTAATTTTTGGCGGCTGTGCCAAAATCTACTTTACCCCGCTTAATATCTCTCCGAATGTCTTCCAGCTTGTTGTAAGCCTTTAGGGTATCGGAAGGAGAAGCACAGACCGGAAGTTCAAGGTAAATCTGCCGAATTTTCCGATCGGTTTGCATTCTGTTCCAGGTATTCATAACCAAAGAACGTTCGGCAGCCGTATCCCTTAAAAAGGGCTTGGCCAATTGCTTTACATAAGCCTGCAATTCACGCTTAAAGGCTGCGCTGGTATCCAATCCTTGCTGCTTAGCATCATATACTTTAAGTTTAAATACACGGAACAAATCCATGTATTCATCCAGCTCGGCCTTACGAATAGACTTTTCCTGATTGTTCTTTTTAAAAATAGCTTCAAATTCAGAAAGGCTCACTTTTTCTGAGCCCACGCTCATAACAATCGGGTCGTTAGACTGAGCATTCAAGTTCAATCCAAGCAATAGGATGAGGCTCATCCTCCAAATGGTTTTCATACACACTGAATTTTAAAGGCACACGAAAGTACAAAAACAAGGGCAACCGTGATTATTTATACGAATCTCGACTGTAATTGGGTGCTTCCCGGGTAATAGCGATGTTGTGCGGGTGCGATTCAATCACGCCGGCATTGGTAATTCGTATAAATTGGGCATTGCTTAGTTCATCCACCGTAGCAGCTCCTACGTAACCCATTCCCGCCCTTAAACCACCAATTAATTGATACAAAACCTCGCTTACCGATCCCTTAAATGGCACTCTACCTACAATGCCTTCGGGCACCAATTTGCCGGGATCCGACTCCTGACTTTGAAAATAACGGTCTTTGCTGCCTTGCTGCATGGCATCCACAGAACCCATTCCACGATAGGCTTTGAATTTGCGGCCTTGGTAAATAATGGTTTCTCCGGGGGACTCTTCAGTTCCGGCCAACAAAGAACCCAACATAACGGCATGAGCACCCGCCGCCAATGCTTTTACTATGTCTCCACTAAACCTAAGCCCTCCATCGGCAATAACCGAAACTTCGGGAAACTGCTCTTTCAAAGCCGCTGCGACTTCTAATATTGCCGTAAATTGAGGCACACCGACTCCCGCAACCACCCTGGTGGTGCAAATGGACCCGGGCCCAATTCCCACCTTCACGGCATCTGCGCCGGCTTCTGCCAAAGCAAGGGCTGCCTCAGCTGTAGCAATATTTCCGGCAACAATGCTAAGTTCCGGATAACGGGCTCTGGCCTTGGCCACAGCGGCCAATACGCCTTCCGAGTGCCCGTGTGCCGTGTCAATCACTACCGCATCCACACCGGCTTCTACCAAGGCTCCCAAACGTTCTTCTGAGTCACCTCCAACGCCCACCGCAGCAGCTACACGCAAACGACCCATCAGGTCCTTGCAGGCATTTGGACGCTCTTTGGCTTTTATGATGTCTTTATAGGTCACCAGGCCGATCAACCTATATTGCGCATCAACCACCGGCAGTTTTTCAATTTTGTATTCTTGCAAAATCTCCTCTGCCTGCGCCAAATCAGGAGCCTCAGCCACGGTTATCAACTGCTCCGAAGTCATAATTTCCGTTACCGGCCTATCGGTGCGTTTCTCAAACCTCAAATCCCGATTGGTTACGATGCCCTTTAGCGTTTTATTTCCATCTACTACAGGAATGCCGCCTATGTGGTACTCCTCCATGAGGTTTAATGCGTCTTGCACCGTGCTTCCGACGTCTAAGGTGACCGGATCAATAATCATTCCGCTTTCCGCGCGTTTGACCTTCCGGACTTTTAGCGCCTGCTCCGCCACCGTCATGTTTTTGTGCAAAACACCCATTCCTCCTTCTCTAGCCATGGCTATGGCCAAACTCGATTCGGTAACGGTATCCATAGCAGCAGACAATACCGGAATTTGCAGCCGAATATGCCTGGTAAAACGCGTTTGGGTAGACACTTGATGCGGAAGCACTGCCGACCGTGCCGGCAACACCAAAACATCGTCGTAGGTCAATCCTTCCCCTACGATTTTAGGGCGAGAAGCATGCGCCATAAGCTTGCTTTTGGAGTGCAAAGATACAGCTACAAAACTGAGTTACCTACTCTCATTGGTCGAATTGGCAAAGACTTTCTTGTTTTTCGTTAAATATTTTGTGTTGTTTTTTTTGGGGGGCTGCCGGGCTTTCGCGGGTAGCTCCCTCTCCAAGCCGCCATTTTCTTTGGGCCTGCGGGGTCAGCAAGGCATTGCTGCCTCCACCGCCCAAGAAAATGTGCGGCTTGGCTTCGGTAGGCTACCCTGCTCTATCCCTGCCCCGGGTTCATCTTTCCACAACAGGTTTCCTAAAAAATCAAAAAGTCGGGGTGAGAGGATTCGAACCTCCGACCTCGTCGTCCCGAACGACGCGCGCTAACCGGGCTGCGCTACACCCCGATTACGGTTAAGCCACCGCACTACACCACAAAGCTAGGCATCAAGTCTAAATTTTACGAATTTTCTACCTGCAATAACAAGCTTTAGCAAAGGCAAGACCCATGCTCAAGCCCGAATTCACTACCTTTGCATCTATACTAAACACCCATGATTTCAAACCTTCAACGTATTGCAGTAATGACCTCGGGAGGCGACGCACCGGGCATGAATGCAGCCATCCGCGCCGTGGTGCGCACAGGGCTATTTAATGGGTTAGAGGTTTTTGGTATTAAAAGAGGCTATGCAGGCCTCATCCAGGGCGATTTAGAACCTATGGGCTCTCACTCCGTTTCCAACATCATTCAACGCGGGGGTACTATCCTTAAAACAGCAAGAAGTCAAGAATTTCGAACCAAAGAAGGAAGAGAAAAAGCCTATGAGCAACTAAAAAAACACGAAATAGACGCCCTAATCACCATTGGAGGCGACGGCACGTTTACCGGGGCAATGGTGCTCATGCAAGAATTCCCTGACATCCGGTGCATGGGCATTCCCGGCACCATAGACAACGACCTTTTAGGAACTGATTTTACCATCGGTTACGATACGGCCATAAATACCGTAATAGATGCGGTAGACAAAATCAGAGATACTGCCGCCTCCCACGACCGCTTGTTTTTTATTGAAGTTATGGGAAGAGATTCCGGCATGATTGCCCTGGCTTCAGGTATTGGAGTCGGCGCAGAGGCCATCTTAATTCCGGAAACCAGACTTGGTATAGATCAGTTGATTCAATCCTTAGAACGAGGTTGGCTCCGCAGAAAAAGCTCCTGCATTATTATGGTGGCCGAAGGTGACGAACTAGGCGGTGCCTACCAAGTAGCCGAAAAAGTAAAGTCCCAATTTACCCAGTACGAAACCAAGGTTTCGGTGCTCGGCCATATCCAACGCGGAGGAAAACCCACAGCTAGTGATCGAATCCTGGCAAGCCGGCTGGGCTACGAAGCCGTTGAAGCACTCGCTAGAGGCAAATCCGGACTTATGGTAGGCATTCAAAACAACGAAGTAGCCTACACCCCTTTTGATCATGCCATTAAAGACACCGGAAAAATCAACCTAAACCTTATTAAAATCGCAGAAATCCTTTCTTTATAATCATGAAGCCCCGCTTCGCCAATGTTTGGGTGAACCTTGCCCTTCCCGAACCACTTAGCTATAAAATACCAGATGAGCTTTTGGAGGAAGCAAAACCGGGGGTTAGAGTTTTGGTTCCATTAGGCGGAAACAAATTGGTAACCGGTGTCATTCACTCGGTTTTTTCCGACCCACCCCAACAAGCCGCAAGCTTAAAGTCCATACATGAAATCCCGGATGAATATCCGGTTTTTCAACCCTATCAATGGCCTTTGTTTGAATGGATGCTAAGCTACTATTTGTGTCGCCCCGGAGATGTGTTGGCTGCCGCCCTCCCCTCCGGATTAAAACCAAACTCCGAACAGGTTTTTGTGCGCCGACCTCATGCACAACCCATAGAAGAAAGCTTAAGCGACAAAGCCTATATTTTATGGGAGGCATTTCAAATTCAAGAAAAACTAAGCCTTAAGGAGGTACAATCCATCCTCAACCAAAAAAGAGTGCAGCCTTTGCTAAAAACCTTAATGGATCAGGGCTTAATTTCCATGGAAGTTGAGGTGAAAAACCAATACAAACCCAAAACCGTAAAAATGATTAGGCTTCGGCCCGAAATGCACGATCCGGACCAGTTAAGGAAAGCAATGGATGAGCTCACCAAAGCACCCAAACAGTTGGAGGTCTTAATGCAGTTCCTTTCACTTTCCGATGCCTTTGGACCCAAGCCTCTCCCCGTAAATAGTCAAAGACTTAGCTCCTCAGTTTCCAATGCAGCTCCGGCCATCAAGGCTTTAATCGAAAAAGAGATTTTAATCAGTGAGGAATCTACGGTAGCCCGCATGGCTTCTTTTGGAAGCAGCAAAGAAGCACCGTTTCAATTAAGCGATGCGCAACAAACCGCACTAAAAGAAATAAGAAGTGGCATTGAAGCACAAAAGCCGGTTTTGTTCCATGGGGTTACGGGCAGTGGAAAAACAGCGCTTTATTTTGAATTGATTGCCGAAGCTATTGCTGCCGGTAAACAGGTGTGGTATTTAATTCCGGAAATTGCCCTTACCACCCAACTCATAGAACGTGTAGCCGAACAATTTCCCGGTGAAGTCACGGTATACCATTCCCATTTGTCGGAAGCAGAACGCACCGAGGTCTATTTACAATGCTTGGGAGACAAAGAAAAGCAACCTTCCATTGTGCTTGGTCCTCGTTCGGCTCTTTTCTTGCCCCTTGAACGCCCCGGTTTAATTCTGGTAGATGAAGCTCATGACCCCGGATTCAAACAGCAAGACCCGGCCCCTAGGTATCATGGGGTCCATATGGCGCTATGGTTGGCAAAACACCTCAAAATTCCTATTCTTCTTGGTTCGGCCACTCCCTCGCTCGAAAGCTGGCATTTGGCATCTACAGGTGCCTATCACAAAGTGAGCCTTACAGAACGGTTTGGAGAGGTGCAATTGCCTCAAATCCAAATAGTAGACCTTTCTAGAATCCCCGAAGAGCACGAAGACAAACAGTTTAGCCCCGAATTACTCGAAAAAACAGCTCAATGCCTTCAGCAAAGAAAACAGGTCATTATTTTTCAAAATCGCCGCGGTTTTTCTCAAATGCTCAAATGCCTGGACTGCCGCGAAGTGCCTCAATGTGCCCATTGCGACATTAGCCTTACTTTTCATAAAAGCAGCAGAGAACTGCGGTGCCATTATTGCGGTTACAGCATTCAAGCGCCTGAAAAATGCCCCAGCTGCCAAAGCCAACGATTGGTGCGCATTGGCTTAGGTACCGAAAAAGTGGAAGAACAGCTCAAACACCACTTTCCAAAGGCCTCGGTAGAACGTCTTGACTTGGACACCACACGCAGAAAAAATGCATTTAAGGAAATCATAGGTCGATTCGCCTGCGGGGAAACCGATATCTTAACCGGAACCCAAATGGTAAGCAAAGGCCTTGACTTTGACAGGTTGCATTTGGTTGGTGTACTGCAAGCCGACAACCTGCTGTACTTTCCCGATTTCAGAGCTCAAGAGCGGGCCTTTCAATTGCTCATGCAGGTTAGTGGAAGAGCAGGACGTAGGCACAATAGAGGCTTGGTGCTCATTCAAACATACTCCCCGGGGCATCCGGTCATTCAAGCCGTAGCAGAGGACACCTTAGTGGCGTTCTACCAACGAGAGTTGGCCGAACGCCAACAATATGTATATCCTCCCTTTTGCCGCTTGATTTACCTCGATTTAAAGCATAAAGATCCCAATCGCCTAGAGAAAGCTGCGCTTACGCTTAAAAAAAATCTTGAAACCTATACCGGTTGGCGGGTATTGGGCCCCGAAGCCCCCGGACCGGAGCGCCTTAGAAACCTATTCCAACTACGTATTATTCTTAAAATTCCCGTTCAAACTCCATTCGCCCCTTTAAGGCAGTTTTTAAAGCAGCACTTGGAGCGCATTACTGCGGAAAAATCCCCTCCCAGAATTACCATAAATGTGGACCCCATTTGAGTTCATGGAGGGACACAGAACAGGGGAAGCTTACTTAGTTTAACACCAAACGGGTCTCTTTGGAAAGTCCGTTCAAACTTAAGCGCACAGAGTATACTCCGGCATTCAGCCCAATGCCTGCTAAAGAAAGTGGATAAGCCACCGGCCCTTTATCGCTCACTCCAATTTCGGTAGAAAAAGCCTCTGCCCCATTCACCATAAAGAATTGAAGTTGGTATAATCCGGTATCTGCAGCATGAAAAAAGAAGGTGAGCATTTCGGATTTCTCCACCGGATTGGGAGCTGCCATAAAAGTCTCAGCCAACAGCAGCTCAGGACGAGAAAGACGGGCATGGGCATTTCCGAAATGAGGAATTCCGTAGCCCAAATCCGGTCCGGGCGCCGCAAAAAGGTGCCCACTTTCCATCATAACGGTTCGAATGGTGCTCGCAGATTCCCTAGGATGTAAACTCCAAAAGGCAGCGCCACCTCCCGCCAAAACAGGAGAAGAAAAAGAAGTGCCGTTAGAATTGGTAAGTGCGTCCCCGGCACCATACAATACGGTTTTACGCCCCATGGCGGCAAGTTCCGGCTTTACCCTGTCATCTGCCGAGGGACCAAAAGAGCTAAACCCTGCCTTTTCTCGATTGGCATCTACGGCTCCTACGGCAATAATATCTTTGGCATCGGCAGGCGCACCTATGTACTTCCAAGAACTGTTGCCGGAGTTACCGGCGCTATTGAATACCAGCATTCCCTTTTGTGCGGCCATTTGGGCCGCCCTGGATACCAAAATGGTTTCACCGTCTAAATCAGCATAGCTGTAACTCTCAAATGGAGCGTCAAAGGTGGTATAACCTAAGGAGGTATTTAACACATCGGCGCCTAAACTATCCGCCAGCTCGGCTGCACAAATCCACAGGTAGGGCTCCATGGGCGTTTCTGCCGCCGTATGCTCGGTCCGGAAAAGCAAGTAATGAGCTCCCGGTGCCGTTCCCACCATTTCTCCCGGAGCCCAGCTTGCCATGCAACTTAACACCTGCATGCCATGCGAAGCATCTTCGCTGACCGATGCATGGCCGGCCACAAAGTCCCAAGTCCCCAACAAACGTTCTTGGCTCAATAAAGGTTGGAAGGAGGTAATTTTATCGTAATTCCTAAAGCCACCATCCATAACAGCCACCACCAAATTTTGACCCCAGGCCCCTAATTGGTGCACAAAATCCATGCCGAGCATGCGTTGTTGCCGGTCAGACTCTCCGTAAAATGCATCTCCCATAGCCCGCAACTTCTGCGTCATGGTGTCGGCGGTTCCTTCTTTCGGGGAAAGGTACTCCGTTTTGTTTCCGGGTTCCCAAATGGCGCTACCACTGTACACACATACCACTTTTTCCACAAAATCTAAAGAGGATAAGGTCGTAGAAAGGCTAGAATCGGCGGTGCTTACCATTTGAAAATTCATCCATTTGGAGGCAGCCACCTCATGCACATTGACCTCTAAGCTAAGGACTGCGTTTCGGTAGCCTTCATGCACGGGCAAATCGGAAGCATCAAGAGCTATTTGCTGGCGCTCTCTGCGTTCCAAAGCACGCGTACTAAGGAATTGTTGAGGAGACTCTAGACTATATTTGGCTTCGTTGCCCCCCTTGTCTTTAAAAAAAACCGCAAATCGGTATTCTTCTTGTTGAGCCCATAAGGAACCAAAGCATAGGCTAAAGGCCTGAATCAAAAGAAAGCAATTGCATTTCATACAAGTATCCAAATTTAACGCGCTCCAAAATAGGCAGAGAACTCCAAGGCACAGAAGGAGGCAAATATTCCGCACAATCGTTGGGGTCGCCGGGGTCTGTTACAATGCCAAGTACATCAATTTTCATGGCATGTACTAAGCCAATGGAAAAAGCATAGCGTTCAGTAAAGAGCTTTTTCTCCAAAAGGTTTTCTTCACTTTGCTGCACCACCAAAAGGGTGCGGCTTAAGCTGTCAAAGGGTTCATCTACTTCTTGATACTGCCACTCTTGAGTCGGTTCGGCTAAATAGGCATGACCGTCCCAAGTCTTCTCCAACTCAATAGGAAAGGTCAATTTAACCAAAGCCCTATTCTCTTCGGTTCGAATGGCCTGCAAATTATTTCGTCGAGCGGTCCAAATTCTTGGCGCCCCCCATGGGCTGTTGCTGTCGGCCCTACGGTAGCGGGCTATACGCATTAGACTATCTCCGTTAGCGCCCTTCACCCAAGCTTCCATTTCTTCTTTTATTTGAAAACTTGCAGTATCAAATCGGTCGGCTAGGCAGTCCACCCAAATGGAATCTACCTGATATACCCAAGTTGCTCCCGGCCGGACAGGGAAATAGTTCACATCTTCCATGTCCACGATTTCCGATTCGTTGGTGCAAGAAAGCAAGCCCAACATTGGACCAAAGCAAAGCAACACAGCATAAGAGCAAACAGCACGCATAGTCAAGAGCATTAATCAGGAACTTCGTCAAGCAAAAATAATTGTTCCTCGCCACTAATATTTGTGGAAGGAGTATCGTTATAGTCCCTTACTTCGCCTGTAACGCAAATTTTTTGTCCCATGAGCTCCTCTTCCGGAGCATAGCTGAAGTTTTTTACGTTGGAGCTCCATATAGAAATACTGAAGACTTGGTTCGGAAACCGCTTATCTAAATTCAGAAAGACGTTGCCCTTTTTGCTCTTATTGGAACTTACTACGGTTCCGCAAACCGTAATTTCTTTCTCTTGCTCGTAATAAACATCCTGAAGGGTTTTTGTATTAAATGCCCCCTCAGGAAGCTCGCTGTTTTTTATGGGAAGCGCTTCGCCCAACTGCTTTTCTGGCAGCCATTGTTGTAAGCTAAAAGAAGCTTCCATGCGGTGCTCCAAGGTATCCGGAAGCGCCGAAAAGAAATCAAAACCGGTTAGGGTTTCAATGGAGTCTATGGGCACTGCATACCATTCTACAGGATTGGGCAAGCTTTGATTCGGCATTAAAAAAGCAATACCGGAACGAATGAGGGGGTTGTACACTACTTTCCAGTATTGGTCCGGAAGGCTCATACCGTTTGGGCTGCGTTCTACTTTAGGCATGCCAGCGTACAAAACAGGACCTGTAACCACATACAAGTCGGTTTGGAACCGATACACGTTTTCGCGCACAAAGCCCTCGAGTCTGGCCCATTTTCCTCGGTTAAAGCCGGGTCGTTGAGGCGACATATTGGAATAAAAATAAGAAGCTGCCAAGGCCTCAGCACTCCATTTAAAGTCAGCCGATGGAGCTAAGTGGCCACGGTCAAACCCATAGCCGTCGTAGCTGTAGCCGCCGGATGGCTTGGGCGTTTTCTTAAAGTAATCAATTTCCTGAGCACTACCCGTGGCTACCTTAGGGTCTTCCATAAACTTGTTGGTACGGCCTTCGTTCCCTTCTTGAATATCGGTAAGCACCATATGAGCTACCCAACGGGCTTGTTCGTGCTCCTCGGAATAACTCAAGGCAAAGCCGGGGTGGCTTACCACGGGGGTATCCGCGCTGGGCCAACCCATTTGTCCCAGTTTTTGCTGAATATCGGCAAGTTTTAACCCTTGAAGAGAGTCTCTCAATGCCTCTTCTTGCTTGGCCAAAGCCGAGCGCTGTGCTTCTAATTCCTCAATTTGCTGACTTACCTGGCCGTTTAGACCTGCTGCCGAAATCCATAAGACAGCCAAAATCCATGCATGCTTCATAGGTCAATGTTACAAAAAATGGAGGAAGCTCCCGTATGCAGGTTCCGGATTCTACTCCTAAAACCCAAGCTTTGGCCTAAAAGAGGCCAATGAAGCCGGTCAGGAAACCGTCAATTTATGGCTCTACTCGAAAAGCTGCTATATTTGAACGAATTTTTGCTATGAAACAAACCGCACTACACGCCAAACATCTTGCCTTAGGTGCCAAAATGGTGCCCTTTGCAGGTTACGATATGCCCCTTCAATACATAGGGCTTTTGCCTGAACACCACGCGGTGAGAGCGTCTGCCGGCATGTTTGATGTATCTCACATGGGCGAGTTTTATGTGCAAGGGCCACAAGCTGAGGCCCTGTTGCAATACGCCACCAGCAACGACGTACAAAAATTAAAGCCCGGAAACATACAATACTCCTGCCTCCCAAACGACCAAGGTGGAATTGTAGATGATCTATTGGTATATCGCTTGTCTGACACTCAATTTTTGTTGGTTGTAAACGCCTCAAACATTGAAAAAGATTGGCAAAGATTGGTGGACTTAAATCAAGACTTTGGTGCTGAGCTAGAAAACCGAAGCGACCAAATTAGCCTACTGGCGGTGCAAGGTCCTAAAGCAACCGAAGTGCTCCAAACACTTACCAAGGTGGACTTGGCCTCGATTTCCTATTATAATTTTACCATAGGCGAAATGGCTGGTATTGGAGACGTACTGATTTCCAACACAGGCTATACCGGTGCCGGTGGTTTTGAATTGTATGTAAGCAATGAAGATGCCGAGGCGCTTTGGGATGCGGTAATGCAAGCTGGTCAAAAGGTGGATTTGGTAGCCGCTGGTTTGGGTGCGCGTGACACCCTTCGCATGGAAATGGGCTTTTGCCTTTACGGAAACGACATTACCGACCAAACCAGTCCTCTGGAAGCAGGCTTGGGCTGGATCACAAAATTAGACACCAATTTTGTAGCCTCTGAACTCCTAAAAAAACAGAAAGAAGAAGGACTAACACGCAGACTTTGCGGTTTTGTAATGCAAGAGAGAGGTATTCCAAGGCAAGGCTACCCGATAAAAGATGCTGAAGGAAATGCCATTGGCCAAGTGACCAGTGGAACCCAGAGTCCCAGCATGGGGCAAGCCATTGGCATGGGATACATTCAAGTGCCTATGAACAAAGCAGGACAGGAAGTTTTTGTAGAAATTCGGGGAAAGCAGCTTAAGGCGCTCACCACCACCTTTCCCTTTCTTAAAAAAGACAACTCCTGATGTTGCGCCCGGAGGGCCCCATAGTAAGCGTTTGCTTAAGCCCCGATTTATATCCCAGGTATAGAGAACGCCCTGGTATTACCGTAGTAGTAGATGTATTTAGAGCTACTACGGCCATTGCAGCCGCTCTTCACCATGGCGTTGCTGCGGTTCGTCCGGTGGCCGGTCTGGAAGCGATGGCTAAAATCCCTAAATCGGAGCACCGACTCATGGCCGCCGAACGGGGAGGAGAGATTGTGGAAGGCTTTGACCTTGGCAACTCGCCTTTGAGTTATGTAAATCGCCCCGAAATCCTAGGAAAAGAATTGGTTCTAAGTACCACCAACGGCACCCAAGCCATTGAGGTAGCCCGCCACGATGGTCCATTGGTTACCGGCGCCTTTGTTAACCTTGCTGTGCTAAGTCAATACCTTATAAACCAGCAACAAGACGTCATGATTTTATGTGCCGGATGGAAAGGGCGATTTAATTTGGAAGACACCTTATTTGCCGGCACTTTAGTCAAGGAGCTTAGCCTTAAGGGCTTTGGTTTGGATGCCGATGCGGATGCCGCACTTATGGCCCTGCATCTGAATGAAATTGCGGGAGATAATAGAGCACACTTTTTAAGGTTCAGTTCGCACAGAACTCGACTTAAGCATTTGCACTTGAGCGAAGATATTGATTACTGCTTGCAAGAAAATACAACGCCGGTAGTTCCCTTGTTAAATGAAGAAGGTCTATTGTTGGCAGCGGATTTTTAACCCAAAGCATATAAAAATTGTAAGAAAATGGCCCCCCGGTAAGGTGGACGCCATGCAAAAGGCAAAGCCGACATGCCCGGCTGAGGAGGCGGCGCGCATGCAAGCCACCGCAAGCCCTGGCATGACGTGCTTTGCCTGAAGCAGGGCTGGAACCGGCACCGGCTAGTTTAAAGGTACTTCCCATGGGAATTGGGCCCAAAACCTTTAAGCCCAATTCAATTGCCTACCTTTGATTTATGGATTGGTCCAACCTATTTATAGACAGCTCCAGCGATTTACCTTACACGCATTGCCACTTATGCGGAACCCCGGTGCAAGGCCAAAGCTATGCGCTTATGAAGCACTTTCGGAGGTATCCCAACCAGGACATGGTAGTTGCCGACTTAGAAGCGGTTATTTGCAGAAAGTGCCAACTAAACATGGCAAGCAGCATTTCGGAAAGCTCCAGACAGAATTTGCAGGCATTTATGCAGCAGGCATTTGACCTGGAAAAGAGAAAAGCCGCCTTGCTGTCCGAAGAGCAGCCTGCCGGTTTGGAAGCTTGGCTCGAACGCTGCGCTTTGACCCATAAAGAAGTGGATGCATGCCTTGAATTTCAGGTGGAGTGCCACATGCGCGATGGCTACCCCCTGTTTGATTTAGAATATGCCATGAGCCCTATGTGTTTGTCGGGTGAAGCATTGGAGCAAATGCAGCACTGTTTATCCAAAGAAACCAAGGACAATTACAACCGGTTTATGGATCAGCTCACCGATCTGCCTCCAGATTTGGTGGAGTGGTTTAAGCGCCGTCCTGTATTGGTTTAAAAATCAAGCAGCTCCTGTAAGGCTGCGGCCACTTTTTGCGCATTGGGAATCATGGCCTCTTCCAAAATTGAATTTAAAGGTATGGCAGGCAGGTTTTCCGAACCCACGGAGGCTACAGGCGCATCCAGATAGGCAAAACATGCCTTTTGAATTTCCCCCGTAAGTGCCATTCCAAAGGAATGCGGCAGGGACTCTTCTACCAACACCAAGGCTCGTCCATGGGCTTTTACTCGGTCCACAACCAGGTCTTTATCCCATGGGTTTAAAGTTCGAAGGTCGAGCACCTCTACCCTACCCGGCCAGCTCTTGCTTGCCTCCAAGGCCCAATACACGCCTCTACCGTAAGTTATAATTACCGCGGTGGCCTCCGTTGATTGTGGTTGGGCCTCTTGAACAATGCGGCCTTTTCCAAAAGGAACTACATAGTCTGCGTCCGGCTCAATGGTTTTGGCGCCTTCGGTACCCTTGATTTTGCTCCAGTACAAACCTTTGTGCTCAAAAATCACCACCGGATTTGGGTCCAACCAAGCCGATTTGAGCAGTCCTTTTAGGTCGGCACCGGTGGAAGGATAGGCCACCTTTACGCCGCGGATTTGCATCACCACCGACTCCACGCTAGAGGAATGGTAGGGTCCACCTGAGCCATAGGCTCCAATGGGTACGCGAATAACGCAGGAGACGGGCCATTTGCCATTGGACAGGTAGAGCGAGCGGCTAACCTCAGTAAACAACTGGTTTAAGCCTGGCCAAATGTAATCGGCAAATTGCACCTCAACAATGGGCTTGAGTCCGGTGGCCGACATTCCCACCGTGCTTCCAATAATAAATGCTTCTTGAATGGGCGTATTAAAGACCCTTTCGTCGCCAAAGGTTTTGGCCAAGGTAGCCGCCTCGCGAAACACGCCTCCGAGGCGCGCGCCCACGTCTTGCCCATAAAGCAAACATTCGGGGTATTGCTCCATCAGTTCACGAACGGCAAAAAGGGCGCAATCCACCATAACGGTGGCTTGTTTTCCTTTAGGGCTTCGTTCGCCGCGTTCCTCCGTAATGGGAGTAGGCAAAAACGCATGGGTAAACAAGTCTTCGGGTTCGGGGTCAGGAGCTTGGAGAGCCAGGGCATAATCCTGCTCTACCTGTAATTTGGCCTCTTGCTGTAGTTCATCGAGGGTGCTTTGCGCCCATCCTGCCTTAAGCAAGTCTTGAGCTAGGCGCGGCAAGGGGTCACGCTGTGCCTGATCGCTCAGGTCGTGCCTATACCATTCTTTTCGCACGCCCGAGGTATGGTGGTTGAGCAAAGGCACCTTGGCATGCACCAAAAAGGGGCGACGTTCTTTGCGCATGAGTTCAATTACCTCTTGTAAGGTTTGGAAACATGCTTGAGTGTCGGTGCCGTCAATGGTGCGAACTTCCAGACCGTGGAACCCTTGCGCATAGGCGGTGGCGTCCATGGCACGAAACTCCGAGGCATGGGCAGAAATGTCCCATTCGTTGTCTTGCACCAAATACAAAACGGGCAAAGATTTTAAAACAGCCATTTGAAAGGCTTCGGCTACTTCGCCTTCGGTTATGGAGGCATCGCCCAGCGAACAAAGGCAAATGGGTGCCTGGTCGGCATTGAATTGATCTAGCTTTTGTTTTTCGCGGTACCTAAGCCCCAAACCAACGCCTGTGGCAGGAATGGCTTGCATGCCGGTGGCCGAGCTTTGGTGGGGAATTTTAGGTTTATCCGGATCGTTTAGACTTGGGTGGCTGTAATAGGTCCTTCCTCCGCTAAAAGGGTCGTCTTTTCGAGCCAATAATTGGAGCATAAGATCGTAAGGTCTTAGGCCCATGCCAAGAAGCATGCTGTCGTCGCGGTAATAGGGAAAAGCAAAGTCTTGAGGTTTGAGCAAGATGCCGGCGGCAAGTTGGATGGCCTCGTGCCCACGGGAAGTGGCATGCACATATTTGGCCGTTACCGAGGCATTGGCTTCGTAAAGCTCGGCCATGGCTTGGGCAGTGCACATAAGTTTCCAAACCCTTTCGGGGTCAAACGAAAAACCTTTTGCTCCAACCTTTGAACCTGCCATATCCATAAATTTTGCCAAAAATAACAAAAAGCTAGGCGGCCATGAATCCGTGGGTCTTGTATCTTTGAGCAAAATCGAATAAAATGAAATCCAGCCTTTGTTTGCTTCTAGGCCTCAGTTTAAGCCTTGCTACTTTTGCGCAAAAGCCAAAAGCCACTTTTAAACCCAAAGAAAAGGGCTTGTACGTAGAAATTCAAACCAACAAGGGCAATATGCTTTGCACCTTGTATTATTCCTTAACCCCCATGACGGTGGCCAATTTCACCGGCCTGGCAGAGGGCAGCATTCCCAACAGCGCAAAACCTTTAAAAACGCCTTATTTTGATGGAATTAAGTTTCATAGGGTGGTGCCCAATTTTGTAATTCAAGGCGGTGACCCGGACGGAAACGGCATGGGCGGCCCCGGCTATGCCTTTAAAGACGAATTCCATCCCGAACTCAAGCACGACACCGCCGGCATTCTTTCCATGGCCAATGCAGGTCCTGCAACCAACGGAAGCCAATTTTTTATTACCCACAAAGAAACGCCCTGGCTCGACAACAAACACAGCGTTTTTGGCAAAGTAATTCAAGGCATGGACGTGGTAAACAGCATTGCACAAGGCGACACCATTCTACACATGATTGTTATCCGCAATGGCAAAGAGGCCCGCAAATTCAAATCGGCCGAGGTGTTTAGAGAACTCAGCGGTCTGGTAGGTCCCACCGAACGCAAGTAAGCGCAGGGTATGGCGGGAACGGATTGACTTTTAGAGACCGTTGACACGTTGTGTTTTCAAG
>CAZJFM010000010.1:0-55408 GCA_964545365.1 uncultured Candidatus Competibacteraceae bacterium
GTTGGGCTAAAAGCCCACCGGTACAGCTTTCGGCCGTAGCAAGGGTGTACTCTTTTTCTATCATTAAACGGACCACCACTTCTTCCAGTCGTTCTTTGTCCGTACCAAAAATCTCCCCTCCCAATACTTCGCGCAAATGGTGTTCTGCCTGTTCCATAAGCTGCTGACCGGTTCCGTCTTGATTCAAACAACTGAGGCGCAGTTTAACCCTTCCGGCGGAGGGCAGGTATGCTAGTGAAATTTCTTGTGGGAGTGCTTCTTCCCAAGCGCGAATGATGCCCATTAATTCAGATTCAGGAATGCCTTCGGTATGAAAGGTGCGGTGAAGTAATGGAGGGAGAGAAAACCGCGTTTTTAATTCAGGAATTACTCCGGTCTCCATAATGTGTTTCATTTCGTAAGGAACACCGGGCATAGAAACTACAATGGTATTGTCTTTTTCGAACCACATTCCGGCAGCTGTTCCCATCCTGTTTAAAAGCGTTTTGCAAGCTTTGGGTAATAAAGCTTGTCCTCGGTTGGCCTCATTCAAGCTACGGTTCCGTTCTTTAAAAAAATGTTCCAATTGCATCAGCACCTCAGCATCTTCTCGCCAACCACCTCCAAAATAGGCTTCAAGGGTAGTTTTGGTTACATCATCTTTGGTGGGACCCAGACCTCCGGTCATTAAAATAATGGGATATTTTCCTATAAGGTGGTCTAATGTATTCCTTATGGCTTCTTGGGTATCTGCAATGGTGCGAACTTCGGGAACCTTAATTCCAATTTGATTCAGAGCCTCAGCCATCCAGGAGGCATTGGTGTTTACAATTTGACCTATAAGAATTTCATCTCCTATGCTAATAATATATGCTTCAGGACGTTTTGTCATGCTAATGGATTCAATGTAAGAGCTTAACAACTTTTAACCGGGCATGGTTCGTGCGCTACCATAGCCCGAGGCAAAATTGGTATTTTTGTGTTCACCCGTAAGCATTTGCGGATGTTTATTTCGAAAAATAAGATACGATGGATGGATTGCGTGTGGATATAGAGGCCTTGAATGAGCGAATAGCTCAGGGCGCTTCTTTTATTCCTTTGCTCAAACAGGAAATGAATAAGGTGATTGTTGGTCAAAGCTATATGACCGACCGGCTGCTGATTGCTCTGCTTGGAAATGGGCATATTCTTTTGGAAGGTGTGCCGGGCTTGGCGAAAACCTTGGCCATCAAAAGTCTTTCTGAGGCCATTCAAGTAGATTTCAGCCGAATTCAATTTACACCGGACTTACTACCGGCCGACGTGGTAGGTACTGTTATTTACAATCAAAAGTCAGAGAGCTTTTCTGTGAAGAAAGGGCCAATCTTTGCAAATTTTGTTTTGGCCGATGAAATCAATCGCGCCCCGGCAAAAGTCCAATCTGCTTTGCTTGAGGCCATGCAAGAGCGCCAAGTAACTATTGGAGAATCTACCTACCCTTTGCCTGACCCCTTTATGGTTTTGGCTACCCAAAACCCGGTTGAGCAAGAGGGGACATACCCTTTACCTGAAGCTCAAAGCGACCGCTTCCTTCTTAAAGTGGTACTTGATTATCCCACCAACGAGGAGGAACAGCAAATCATACGATTGAATATGGGAGGTGATTTCCCAAAAATCCAAGCCGTGGTGCAACCTAAAGATATTGCGACCGCAAGATCTTTGGTTAGGGAAGTGTATATGGATGAAAAAATCGAACGTTATATCGTTCGCTTGGTTCATGCCACTAGAAAGCCTGCCGATACCGGTTTCCCTGACCTGGTAGACCTTATTTCTTTTGGGGCGTCTCCACGCGCCTCTATTGGTTTGGCTTTGGCATCTAAGGCTTTTGCCTTTATTCAGGGCAGAGGGTATGTTATCCCTGACGATGTTCGATCGGTAGCCGCAGATGTTATGCGTCACCGCATTGGACTCACCTATGAAGCCGAAGCCGAAGAAAAAACGGCCGATGATGTGGTAAAAGAAATAATTAATAAGGTAGAGGTCCCTTAATTCCATGCAGTCTAGTCAAGATATGGCAAACAGGGAGTTAAAAGAACTGCTGAAAAGGGTCCGGAAGATTGAAATAAAGGCAAGAGGTCTTAGCAATCAGCTCTTTTCGGGGCAGTACCATGCCGCTTTCAAAGGACTAGGCATGTCTTTTAGCGAGGTGCGTGCGTATCAATTTGGCGACGATGTGCGCTTTATTGATTGGAATGTAACGGCCCGGTTAAACGAACCGCATGTGAAGGTTTTTGAAGAAGAAAGAGAACTTTCCGTTGTCTTTTTATTGGACCTCAGCAGCTCCATTCGTTTTGGAGCATCTGACGACCAGTTTCGAGAGCGGATGGCAGAAATTCTTTGTGTACTTTCTTTTGCCGCTGTGCAAAACAACGATAAGGTGGGTGCCATTTTTTTCTCAGGAGATCAAAAAAGCTTTATACCTCCTGCTAAGGGAAAAGGACATGCCATGCGGATTGTTCGTGACGTGCTGGCAGCGCCCTTGCCGGAAGGTGAAGCTACCAACTTGAGCGAAGGGCTAGCCTTTCTTAACCGTGCCCTCCGGAAAAAAGCTACCGTATTTGTATTGAGTGATTTCCTGGATACAGGTTTTGAGCTGGCGCTAAGATTAGCCAACCAAAAGCATGACATCATTGCGCTTCAACTTGAAGATTTGAGCCTTAGCCAATTGCCCAAGGTTGGTTTGCTTAAAATTAAAGACCCGGAAACCGGAAAAACACAATGGTTGAATACCAAATCCAAGCGCACACAAAGGGAGTGGGGAAGGCATTACGCATCGCATCAAAAAGAACTGATTCGATCTTGCAAGGCAGCAGGGGTAGACTTGGCTATGCTTCCCGGCCATTTAGACTATATAAAACCTTTGAAGCAGCTGTTTCGAAAAAGAGAAATGATGCGATGAAAAAGGTAGGGATTTTTGTTTTCATTTTGGCTTTGTTCGTTCAACTGCCTGCTCAGGTGGAAGCAAACCTGCGAATGAATAAAGATACTTTGTGGCTGGGGTCTCCCGATACGCTGTGGCTTGAGCTTGAGCAAGAGCGTAACTTAACGGTCATTTGGCCCTTGCTTAGTGATTCGCTTGGGCCGCACCTGGAAATTCTCTCGAAAACCCCATTAGATACTTTAGCCACAAACGATTCCAATACCTTAAGGTATCGACAAGGGTTGCAGGTGGTCTCTTACGATTCCGGTGCTTGGGTATTGCCCACCATTCCCTTTCAATATTTAGATAAACAGGATACGATTTTTGCTGAGTTTCCCGAGAAGAGCATGGTGGTGCTGGCTCCTGCTGTTGACCTCTCCAAAGACATTCGAGGAATTGAAGGAGTGCTTGATCCGGGGTATCATTGGATGGAATGGCTGCCTTGGCTATTGCTTTCTTTAGGCCTTATTGCGCTTTGTGTTTTTGCCGTTCGATGGTGGCTAAGGCGCAAACAAAAACAAAAGGAAGTTCCTGTTCCCATTCCCCAAGAAGAGCTTGTTAATCCACTTGAAGAAGCCTTAGCAAGTTTAGAAATCATCCGCAAACGAGCCGATTGGAAGCAAGGGAAAGTCAAAGCGTATTATTCCGACTTAGTGGATCTTATGCGGCGATATATTGAGCGGAGCTATGGGGTTGAAGTTTCCGAAATGACTTCTGCTGAGTGGCTTAGTTGGTGGCAACGGTCTGGTTTGGCAAAACAAGACGGAGGGAAACTTAAGCAACTCCTCCAATTGGCCGATATGGTAAAGTTTGCTAAACAAAACCCAACGGATCAGGAACACCTATGGATGGTAGAAACCATCAATGCCTGGTTGTTGATTTTGGAAAAAGAAAAACAAGCATCCAGCAATCAAGATTTGGAGGAGAAAGAATGACGGCTTGGCAACAAATAACATTTACCTACCCTTGGGTTTTGGTGCTGCTTTTGCTGCTTCCTGTGCTTTTTTGGCTCCACAGGCTAAGCCTTAAGAAAGGCTCCCCTTCGTGGAGGGTTCCCTTTGATTACCATGCCCCAAACTTTTCCGGTGACCTTAGGGCAACTCTAAGTTGGGTGCCGGGCATGCTTAGATTATGCGCATTAGCCCTGCTCATTGTAGTGCTTGCCAGACCCCGGGGGAATCTGGGTTTGGTTGAGTCTACCAAAGAATTGGTAGACATGCAATTGGCCATAGACGTCTCCTTGTCTATGCTTGCGAAGGATTTTCAACCCAATAGGTTAGAGGTGTCTAAATCTTTGGCGGCTGATTTTATTCAAAAACGGCCCGAGGATCGTATTGGCCTTGTGGTTTTTTCGGGAGAGTCTTTTACACAGTGCCCCATGACAACAGACCACAGGGTGCTGCTTAACCGTTTGGATGCCATTTCCATTGACAACGATATGAAACAAGGAACCGCTATTGGTTTGGGCTTGGCAAAGGCAGTCGCCAGATTAAGCAATAGCGAAGCCAAATCCAAGGTGGTGATTTTACTTACCGATGGAGTGAACAATACGGGGCAGATTTCTCCCTTAACAGCTGCCCAAATGGCCAGAACCTTTGGAATTCGTGTATATGCCATTGGGGTAGGTAAGCAAGGGATGGCCCTTTCTCCCGTAGGCTATGATTTTTTCGGTCAATTGCGCTATGGCATGTCTCCTGTTGAAATTGATGAGGCTTTGTTGACCGATATTGCCCAACAAACCGGAGGTGCCTATTTTAGAGCAACCAATCAGGCCAGCTTAAAACAGGTGTTTAAGGAAATTGACCGCTTGGAGAAAACTAAGGTCAAGATTACCGAGTACCAAAAACAGCCCGATATTTTTTGGCCATTTTTATTGCTCGCTTCCGGTTTGTTTGGCTTGGAATGGTTCTTGCGTTTAACCCTTTGGAATAGCTTGTCTTTATGATACATTGGGAAGAGCCTTGGTTTTTATTTGGTCTTTTGGTACTGCCTTTGAGCCTTGCTATTGGTTTTTTTCTGCTAAACCAAGCCAAAAGCAGGCTAAAAAAGCTGGGTAAAGCCAAAAATACCGCTTTAGCTTTGCCCATGTACCAGCCGCATCGTGTCCTTTGGCGACACCTCTTTCTTGGTCTGGCGGGTGCCTTGCTGGCTTTAGCTTTGGCTAGACCTCAGTGGGGACAAAGAACCGTGGAAACGGAACGGAGGGGTATGTATTTGGTTTTGGCTTTGGATGTTTCTCAAAGTATGTTGGCCGAGGATGTAAAACCAAACAGACTTTACAGAGCAAAACAAGCCGCCATTCATTGGTTAGATGATTTAAAAAACGATAGGTTGGCTTTGGTGGTTTTTGCTGCTACGGCACAAATTCAAATGCCAATGACCTCCGATTATGGAGCCGCACGTCTTTATCTCGAATCCGTGGATCAACTCAAACCGGATTTGCAAGGAACTTCCTTGAACGAAGCTTTAACCGCTGCTTATAAAGCCATACCTAAAGAGCGTGAGGCCGATGCAGCCGTTATTTTAATTTCTGACGGAGAAGACCATGAAGGAAAAGCCATGGAAATGGCAGCTAAAATGGCCGAAGAAGGCATTGAGGTACACACCCTCTCGGTAGGACTCAACCAAGCAGTTCCCATTCCCGATGGAAAGGGATATTTAAAAGATGAGGCAGGCAGAATGGCATTGACTAAGCCCAATAAGCAAATGCTTGCTCAATTGGCTGATGTTGGTGGAGGAACATTTGCAGATGACCCACACCCCGAGCAAGGGTTGAATAGAATATTTGCTGCCTTGGAAGAAAAACAGCGTGAAAGTTTTAGCAGCGAAATCAAAGAAGAGGGCAGAGAAGAACATGCCGGCTGGTTTGTAGCCGCAGCTCTTGTATTGCTTTGTATTGAATTATTTTGGAAAAACACCCGAAAACCTCAAGCTAAGGTATGGACATGGTTTGGAAATGGATGACCCTATGCCTGATGGTATACCCTTCGACCTCGGCTTTGGCCCAACAGGCCGAGCGTCCTTGGTATGAGGCACCGCCTTATCGTTTGCTGCGAGAGGGAAATGCTGCGTATGACCAAGGGAACAACCAAGAGGCCATGAAAGCCTATGAAGCCTATGGAAATCTTATGCCTAATGACCCTCGCTGGCAATACAATTTAGGCAATGCCCTTTTTAAAAATGGACAAGCCGATAGTGCGAGATATTGGTACCAACAAGCCGCACAAAATCTAAATGATCCAAACCATCAATCCATGGCTTGGCACAATTTAGGCAACAGTTATATGCAAGCAGAGGATTTCCCCAAAGCTGTAGAAGCTTACAAAAAAGCGCTTTTGGCCAATCCCAAGGCGGAAAACACACGCTATAATTTAAGTTATGCTTTGAAAAAGCTGCAGGAGCAGGAAGAGCAAGAGCAACAACAGCAAGAGCAAGAGCAACAGCAACAACAACAAGAGCAAGAGCAAGAGCAAGAGCAACAACAGCAACAGCAAGAGCAACAAGAACGAAACCAACAAAAGAATCAGGAGCTAACCAGAGAACAGGCTCAAAGGCTGCTGGATGCACTGGATAGAGATGAGCGTGAATTGCAAAAAAAGAAAATGGAATCTGGGGATGCCCCCCCTCAACGAATAAAAAAGCCATGGTAAGCATGCGTTTTTTTCTCCTTTTTGCAGCGGTTTGGATTAGCCATATCCTACCTGCCCAACAGATTTCCGTTCAAGTGAACCCGGAAAATCCGGCCGTGGGTCAGGCTTTTCGTGTGGTCTATCAGATTTCGGATATGGAAGGCTCTATACGTCCTCCTTCATTTGCGCCCCTTATTCAACAAGGAACGTTTCAACAACAGCAGTATGTAAACGGAAGGGTTTCATTTAACCTAACCTTTCAATTGATTGCAAGAGAGGCCGGCACATATTCCATTGCTCCCCTGCGCGTGCTCAATTCCAAAGGCGAAACCATTGGTTCCAGTCAATCGCTCTCTATTCGAGTTGGAAACGCCTCCGGACCAAATGCCAACAATGCTAAGAAGCCTGGAACTACAAATGCCCCAAAAACTACCAAGGCAAAAGCTGCTCCAAAAATCTTAATGCGTCTCGAACTGGAGCCTAAAGAAGTGTACGAAGGCCAGCCCTTTGCCATTGACTTAGTTTTATACACCAAGTACACTAGCTTAAGAAATGAAAGTTTCTCTGCCTTGGAGATTCCCGGAGTCTGGCTCCAAGAGTCCGAAGAAATGGGAAAGCCGGAACTGGTGCCCTCTAGCTATCAAGGGGAATCTTATTATAAGGTTTCTCTAAAGCGTTGGTTGGCGATTCCACAAAGGTCAGGGTCTATTCAAATCCCCACCATGGAAGCAACCTTTGTTGTGCAAGAAATGCTGCCGCCCACCAATGTTTTTGAACAACTTTTTGGAGGTGGAAATGTGGTGACTGAAACCGTAGAAATAAAATCTCCCTCCGCTTCCGTTAGGGTAAAACCACTTCCCGAAAAGGGACGCCCTTCGGATTTTATTAATGCGGTGGGCGACTTTTCGGTGCATTTTGAAGCAGGCCCCTGCACCCTCAGCACCTCTGATGCCCTACAGATGTCGCTTAAAGTTAAAGGAAACGGCAACCTTAATTTGTTTGAGTTTCCAAGCCTGGAATTACCCCAAGGTTTCTTGGCTTATCCTCCGGAAGTAGAAGAGAAGATTAGCTATGGCAGGTTTAAGCTGAGTGGCACCAAAAAAGCCGACTATATCCTTATTCCTCAAGGAGGTGGAAGGTTTGTAATTCCACCCCTTCGTTTTTCTTGGTTTAACCCCTCTACGGAAAGCTACCATACCTTCCATTCCGATAGCCTAAACGTGTTGGTAGAAGGTGCTCCAATGAACCCTACCTTGGTTCAACCGGATGCCCCCGCCGAATCCTCTCCCGACTTTGCCGTCCCAAATTACCAAGGTTCACCAATGTGGCCTAGGTGGTTTAGCTCCACAGGGTTTTGGATTCTAACCCTTACTCCTCTGCTTCTTTTGATAAGTTGGCCATTTTTATGGCGTCCGCTACTTAGCCGGGCATTGCAAAAATGGAAACGAAAGACACCTTTGCAAAAGGCTTTGCATAATCTTCAAAATCTGGAGAAAAGGCCGGATGTCTCTCTGCATGCCTATTGGCAAGTTTTAAGTGGCTATTTAAATGAAGGCTTGGCCATTCCTCCCAGCGAACAAACCGAGCAAGCCTTAAAGCAAAGCTTGGAAAAGCATTTCCCCAAAGAGCTTTGCGCTCAAATTTTAGGTTGGAAACAACAGTTGGAGTGGTCTTCCTTTACTCCCCAATCCGATAAAACAGTGCAAAAGCCTGCAGAGCAAGTGAAAACTTGGCTTCTTCAAATGGACAAACACTTGGACTTATGAGCTACTTGGCTTTGTTTTCGTTGTGGGACTTTTTGAGAAAATCAAAAGCGGCTTTTCTATGCTTTCTAATGGTAGGGCTGGTGTTGAATCCCGCAAAAGCTCAATTGCCTGAATCGTCGCAAATAGATTTTAGAACAGGTTTAGAAGCCTATGCCAATCAATGGTATGCCCAGGCTTTTGAGCTTTGGAGTAAAGCCGAACCGGAACAATGGTCGGGCGATTGGTGTGGTTACGCAGCCCAAGCCGCTTGGAAGTCCGGAAAACCGGCAGAAGCCATACGTTGGGCCTATAGAGGTTTACGCGTAGAACCCCAGCACACCGCACTACGGCAAGAACTTAAATTTATGCTTTCGAGCCAGCAACTGACCGCTGAAATGCCTTTGGAGCCTCCCCATCTTTTTTGGCAAATAAGTATCGACCGCTTGGGACGTTGGGCCGTGGTTTTCTTATGGTTGGCTTTGGCTCTATTGGTGGTGCACCACTTATTGCCAACACGCATAAAGTTGAGGCGTTTTTTGCCTTATGTTTTTGGGTTGTCTCTCGTGCTTTCTTTGGCTGTTTTTGGTTTGGCTTGGGGGCGTTACTTGTGGATGCATCGCAATGAGGCTGTGGCTGCTGTTTCTTCGGTGGTGCTTAAAGATACTCCCGACAATAGCGGACAAGAGGTGCAACGGCTTAAGGCCGGACAAAGGGTTCGGTTGGTAGAAAAACAGCAGGAATGGTATAGGGTACGACTTAGCAATGAGATTTCAGGCTGGATACGTTCCGAGGAGTTATTGCCTATTTTACCCGAGTCTGAATTATGAGTGCCCGCCGAATTCTACTGCTCAGCGATACCCACGGTTGGCTCCATCCGGGTATTGAGCCTCATGCCCGCGAAGCCGACGAAATTTGGCATGCAGGTGATGTAGGTAGGCCCGAAGTGCTGGATGAACTGGAAAGCTTCGCCCCTCTGCGCGCTGTGTACGGCAATATTGACGGTAAAGATGTGCGCTGTAGACTTCCTGAAATTCTTCGCTTTGAATGTAATGGTCTTAAGGTGTTTATGACCCATATTTTGGGAAGGCCAAGGGCGTATTCAAGCTCAGTGAGGCAGATGCTTCAAGTCGACCCTCCCGATGTAATGGTATGTGGCCATTCCCATATTTTGCTGGTGGAGCCTATTTTAAGTGGTAAAGGGCTGCACCTAAATCCCGGAGCCTGTGGAAAACACGGTTGGCATAAAGTAATGACCATGCTCCGTCTGGAAATCTCCAATCAAAAAGTTTCTGCCATGGCGGCCATTGAGCTTGGTTTAAGAGGCAAGGCCGAAAGCTAAATGCTGTCAACAATGTGTATCTTTTTGGCATGAAATGGCGTGTTTTTTGGCTTGCCGCCGGCCCCTTGGCCGCACTATTGGTTTATTGGGCCTGCTTCTCTATTGGAGATAAAGAGGCTAAGACGCTTGCTTTGGCTGCTTGGATGGTGCTTTGGTGGATTAGCCAACCGGTGAACTTGGCGGTGACCGCCTTGCTCCCTTTGGTCTTTTTTCCCATGCTAAACCTAATGCCGGCACGCCAAACAGCGGCTTTCTATGGCCACGATATCGTGTTTTTGTTTTTGGGAGGTTTTTTGATTGGCTTGGCCATGGAAAAGCATCGACTCCATGAGCGTATTGCCCTTTTGATTTTGCTTAAGACCGGAGGTCGACCCATTAAAGTATTGCTGGGTTTTATGTTGGCCACCGGCTTTTTAAGCATGTGGATCAGCAATACGGCTACCACGCTTATGATGCTTCCTATGGCTACTTCTGTCTTGCCTGTGTTTAATAACGCCACCTTTGGTCGGCGCCTGCTTTTGGCCATTGCCTACAGCAGCAGTCTTGGGGGCATGGCCACCTTAATTGGAACCCCTCCTAATGTGGTTTTACGGGGTCAGCTAGCCGCAGCAGGATTGGGCGAACTTTCATTTTTTGGCTGGTTTAGCATGGCTTTTCCTTTAACCCTGGTGCTTGGATTGGTTCTGTACCTGCTCTTAGGCTTTGGATTAAGACAAATGAAAGGTTCTGCCATCCATGAAATTCGCCAACGGAAACAGGACTTAGGAACGTTAAGTATGGAAGAAAAGCGGGTAGCGCTTATTTTTATTGCTACCGCTGCGGCCTGGATTTTTAGGCCTTTGCTGGAGCAGTTAAGCGGCTTGCCCTTAAACGATACGGGCATTGCCATGGCCGGAGGATTGTTGATGTTTATGGTGCCTTCAGGAAAAAGGGGCAAAGCGTTGCTCGATTGGGAGGACACCCGAAAAATGGCTTGGGGAATTATTTTGTTGTTTGGAGGAGGCCTTAGTTTGGCCGGGGCTTTGGAGCAGGCCGGCATTATTGAACGCTTGGGCATGGCTGCTGCCGATTGGGGCACGGCCGGACTTTTTGCCCTTATTTTAGGACTCTCCGCACTTGCGCTTTTCCTCACCGAAATCATGAGCAATGTGGCCTTGGTTTCCATTTTGCTTCCGGTGGTGTTAGAGTTGGCCAAAACGCTGGGAATTAACCCTTTGCAATTAGCTATCCCAGTCACCCTAGCCGCTAGTTGCGCCTTTATGCTGCCCATGGCCACGCCCCCAAATGCGCTTGTCTTTGCCGGTGGTCAGCTAAAAGTAAGCGATATGACCCGCTACGGCATTTGGATGAATTTGGTTTCGGTTTTGCTGATAAGTCTGGTTGCCTGGAGGTTTTTTTGATTGAATGGGGAATGGGGAATGATGAATGATGAATGATGTGGTAAAGACGGGATGCCTCCCGTCTCTCAATGATGGAAGATATGGTAAAGACGGGATGCCTCCCGTCTCTCAATGATGGATGATGTGGTAAAGACGGGATGCCTCCCGTCTCTCAATGCTGGATGATGTAGTAAAGACGGGATGCCTCCCGTCTCTCAATGATGGATGATATGATAAAGACGGGATGCCTCCCGCCTAGGAGTATAGGCCGGAGCCCTCCGCGACGCTAGGGAGAATATCTAAGCAACTTCCAATCAGGCATGGAGTGCGCTCTTTTTTGAAAGGGATTCAATACATGCCAAACGGCATTTTTAGGGCCTTAAAAAAAGGGCATTGCCTTAAAAATATTGCTCTTTAATTGGCAAAGTAATGCTGGCTTCCAAGGTATTGGCTTTGCCATACTTTGCGGGCAGCGGCATAGGCCATAATAAACTTCAGTTTTGCTTCGGAGGGACCTCCGTCAAAAATAAGATGCTTATAAAATGCGGAGTTTGAAGAGGAAAGGTTTGTCATACGCTTGTTTTATTCATCGGTTGAACGAAAGAGCCGGTTTTTGCTCTAATCATAAACATAACGCAGGGACAGGGACCTTAGTATATAGGAGCATAAAAAATCAGGAGGCCAGTTCCATCTGGTGTTTTTCCATGAGTTTGCGGAGGTTAATTAAGGCATAGCGCATGCGACCTAAGGCAGTATTGATGCTTACCTGGGTTTGCTCGGCAATTTCATTAAAACTCATTTCGGCATAATGCCTCATATACACTACCTCTTTTTGTTCGGTGGGCAATTGCTCAATGAGGCGGTGCAAGGCGTCGTGGGTTTGTTGCTGAATGAGTTGGTCTTCCGCATTTTTTTCGGGCATTTTAAGCAGGTCGAACACGTTAAACTCGGCATCTTCGGTTTCAAAACGTGGCATGCGCTTGTTTTTGCGGAAGTGGTCAATGATTAGGTTGTGAGCAATACGCATAACCCAGGGGAGAAACTTGCCCTCATCGGTATATTTGCCGGATTGCAGGGTTTGAATAACCCGAATAAAACAATCTTGAAAAATGTCTTCGGAACAGTTGTGGTCCTTTACCATCATCATGATGTAGGAATACACCTTGGTGCGGTGCCTGTTGAGAAGTACGTTAAAAGCTTCGGATTGTCCGTTCTGATAGGCCTTAACCAGGGCTTTGTCTGATAATTCGCTTTGACTGTGCATACGCTTGACTTTAACTCTAAAACATGGGATAGCGTATGTGTCTCTCTATAAGCGCGAATTCTATTGGTTATGCTAATGTAATACGGAAGAATAGATATGTTGTTTCAAAAATGCGAAAAAAATTTAAAAAACGGCTGAGGGACAGCAGTGGAAAGCCGGGCAAGACCGGGACATGGCAGCAAGTGCCGGGCGGCAGCGACCAAAGGAAGCTCGCCGGCCGGCCTTGATGCCTGTTCCGGGTGCCGCCCGCTTGAAGCGGATGGCCCGACGGCAGCCCTTAAACGTTTGGTGATGTTTAGGGGCAAGGGTTTTGCAAAAAAGACGCAGGCTGTAGGTGAAGAGCTGCCGGCAGCCCCAAAACCAAAATTCCCAATTGTTGTTGACCTTTGCATTGTGAAACAGTGGCATGCCATACAAAAGTTGTTGGACGATCGTGATCCGGAGGTGTGGTCTGCATTGGAGGCCGAGATTGTTTCCTATGGGGTGGAGGCGGTGCCTTTGTTGGAGGAGGCCTGGGAGCGCAGTTTGGATGAGCTGGTGCAGTCGAGGATTGAGGCTTTGGTGCGCAAATTGCATTTGCGGGAGGCCGAGCAGGCGCTGCTGGCTTGGCGTTATGGCAGTCGAGACTACCGTGCTTTGCAGGGCTTGTTGCATCGTTTTTTGTTTCCTGATATAGCTACCGAGCGCATGGATGCGAAGCTGGAACGTATGTTGCGGGAAGTGCAGCAAGCGTTGCCCCATGGAAATTTGCAGGCTCGAATTCGGGTATTGAACCACGTGGTATTTGATGTGCACCGTTTGGGGGCGCAACAGCGCAAGGCGGCAGGTTTGTCTTTGCATTTTGTGCACAACCTTTTGGAGCGGGGATCCGGTTCGCCCTTGGCCTTGAATTTTTTGTTTTTAATGCTTTCGGAGCGGTTGGGTCTTGGTTTGCAGCCGGTGGCATTGCCCAGGCATTTTGTGCTTTGCTCTCCTGTGATTGGAGGCGAGGGTTATCCGGAGTTTTATGTAAATCCTTACGGTAAGGGAGCGGTGTTTAGTTACCGAGAGCTGTTGCAGTATTTAAAAGAGACCGGGCATTCGACAGGAGTGGAACAGATGCAGGCAGTAGACGCAATGACCTTTGCTCGTGGAGCCTTGGGAGAGTTGATGTTACACGCAAAAAAAATGCAGCTTGATCAACGCTTGGAGGAGCTGAGCAAGCTGCATGAGTTGTTGCTTCCTTAGGGAAGCAAAGTTTATTTAGCGACGGCTACAGAACGTTTTTCGCGAATCACGGTAACACGTACTTGACCGGGATAGCTCATTTCTGTTTGGATTTTTTGAGAGATTTCGAAGGCAAGTTTGTCGGAGGCCTCATCGCTTACGCGGTCGCTTTCCACAATTACGCGCAATTCTCTACCGGCTTGAATGGCATAACTTTTAATTACGCCGGGGTACTCCATGGCCAGCCGCTCTAGTTCCTTGATGCGCTTGATGTAGGATTCGGTAATTTCTCTACGTGCTCCGGGGCGAGCTCCCGAGATGGCGTCGCATACTTGTACAATTGGGGCGTACAAAGAGGTCATTTCAATCTCATCGTGGTGGGCACCAATGGCGTTGCAGACATCGGTTTTCTCTTTGAATTTTTCGGCCAGTTTCATACCAAAAATGGCGTGTGGCAATTCGGTTTCTCCGTCGGGAACCTTTCCAATATCGTGTAGGAGTCCGGCGCGCTTGGCAACTTTGGGGTTTAGGCCCAGTTCTGAGGCCATAATGGCGCAAAGGTTGGCCACTTCGCGGCTATGCTGGAGCAGGTTTTGGCCGTAGGAGCTACGGTAGCGCATGCGTCCCACATAGCGCATGAGTTCGGGGTGTAGACCGTGCACTCCAAGGTCAATGGCGGTGCGTTTGCCAATTTCGAGTACTTCCTCGTCGATTTGGCGGGTTACTTTGGCTACGACCTCTTCTACCCGTGCGGGGTGGATTCTTCCGTCGGAAACCAATTGGTGTAGGGCAAGGCGGGCAATTTCACGACGAATGGGGTCGAAGCAGGAAAGCACGATGGCTTCGGGGGTGTCGTCGATAATGATTTCGACTCCTGTAGCTGCTTCGAGGGCGCGGATGTTGCGTCCTTCGCGACCGATGATGCGGCCTTTGATATCGTCGCTTTCGATATTAAACACTGTTATGGCGTTTTCGATGGCGGTTTCGGTACCAAGGCGCTGAATAGACTGAATGATGACCCTTTTGGCTTCTTTATTGGCGCTGATTTTGGCTTCTTCCAAAATTTCTTGGACTTGGGCCATGGCTTGTGACTTGGCCTCTTGTTGCAGGGCTTCTACGAGTTGTGCCTTAGCTTCTTCGGCAGAAAGGCCGGCAAGGGTTTCCAGCTGTTGGACTTGAGATCGGTGCGTTTTTTCGAGTTCTTCTCGTTTGGCTTCAAGGATTTCGAGGCGATCTTCGTAATCCTTGATTAGCTTTTGGGCTTTGGTATCGGTTTTACGGGCCTCATCGCGCCACTGCTGAATTTGTTGTTCTTTTTGGCGGAGTTTGGATTCTTGTTGATTGAGCTGTTGCTTTTTTTCTTGTACTTTTTTGTTGTGTTCTGTTTTGAGCTGTAAGAAACGTTCTTTGGCTTGAAGGATTTTTTCCTTTTTAATGACCTCGGCGTCGTCTTTGGCTTTTTGAAGTAGGCTTTCGAGCTTTTTACGCTGAATGGATTTCATTAGGAAAAAGCCTGCGGCAAATCCTCCAACGGCAGTAATTACGCCGGTTGTAAGGATATATGTGATAGTTTGACTGTCCATGGAAAACAAAGAATTAGGGATGCGATGCATCCAACAGACAAACTTACGTTAAGGAAAGACAAAACAGAAATTCAAAAGATATTTGGCTGGTTTTGAAGGTTAAGTTTCTGTTTTTTAATTGATTATAAGTTTCTGTTGTCTAAGAAATTGCTTAAGAAGCGTTCCATTTCGGTAATTTGCTTACCAAGGTGTTCGTGTTCTGCTTCCAGGTCAAAGTTAGGTTCGTCTCCATTTTTAAACTTCTGGTTGGCCAGTTCGAGGGCTGCCATGGCAAGTAAATCTTGCATGTCGCGCACGGCGTATTTTTGTTCGTATTCCTTAATGCGTTGGTTGATGTAATTGGCCGCTTGAAGGAAAAGCGTTTCTTGTTCGGGTTTTACGTGCATGGGATAGACCCGGTTGCCAATTTCCAACTTTATGGATTTAACGGACATAACTTAGGATTAGGTGAGGGATTTTAGTTGGGTTAGGCATTGATCTATTTCGGCCCTTAATTCTTGAATTTTGGCTTTGACCAAACTTAGGTCTTGATGTTGGGCTGCTGCGTTTGGCTTGTCTTCTTCTGCTTGATCCAGCCGGCTGAGCCTAGATTCGAGCCAGTGGGTATTTTTTCTAAGGTTTTGAATTTCAATATCTTTTTTTTCTAAGGCTGTAAGCAGGGCCCTGTTTTCTTCCTCCAATTGCTGGTAGAGCAAAACCAACTTCTCCATTTTGGAATGAAGACTAGTAAGGGTGGAGTTGAAGTTATGCACCTGTTAATCAGCGATTTTATTATTATTGCCTCAAGTACAAAATTAACACTTATTCGGCCTTTTCAAAGGTTTTTGTGTCTATGTTGGAAATTTTTGTGGCTTTCTAAGCGTTGAATCCTAAATTTTGTGGCGTGTATTTGTTCAGGTTATTGTTGTTGTTCTCCTTTTTGCCGCTCCAAGCGCAAATAGGCAAGCCTATGCCCATTGATTTGGTGCTTACCGGTTCTTTTTGTGAATTGAGGTCTAACCATTACCATACCGGATTGGACTTTAGAACGCAACAGCGCACCGGAATTCCGGTTTTATCCGTTGGTGCGGGTTACGTTTCGAGAATAGGATGGAGTGCTGAGGGGTATGGACGTGTCTTGTATGTAACGCATCCCGAACTTGGGCTAACTTCCGTCTATGCCCATTTAGAATCCTTTAGTCCCAAAATAGCAAGGCTTACGGACAGTCTTTTGATGGCCGGCTGCGCCTTTGATTTAGATGTGGACCTTAGTGCAGCGCTTTTGCCGGTTGCTAAGGGCGAAGAGATTGGCAAAAGCGGCAATACCGGTAGTTCCACCGGCCCGCATTTGCATTTTGAGCTGAGGAATACACAAACCGAACGTGCGCTTAATCCTTTGGATTATGGAATACATCTCGCCGACAGTAGAGCACCATTTTTTAAGCAAATTGGGATGGTTCGCCGCATGGAATCGGGGTTGGACAGTTTGTGGGTAATCCAAAAAGTTAGTTCAGGAAATGGGTATCGACCCTCCTTTTTAGAGAATGCTAAGGCATATCCTGCCGGGCATTGGTCTGTGGTATTTGAGGCAGAAGATAGAGTCAATGGATCCGGGTTTAGGACGGATTTACGGCGCATACGCATGTGGGTGGATGATCGTTTGCTTTTTGAGTGGAAGGTAGACTCCATTGATTTTAAGGATTCCAGGTACATCAATGCTCATTTGATGTACAATCAAAGTTTGAAAGGTTTAAGACTGCGCAGAACCTATCGGCTAGCCAACGATAGGGCAGGGTATTGGCAGGTACTTCCATTGGCCGGCTGGGCGGAAGTAAAGAGCAAGAATCGGTCCTTCCGATTAGAAATAGAAGACGATGCCGGAAATAAAACCCGCACCGATTGGGCATTTGCGGCAAAAGCTGAAGCTCCAAGGCAAAAAGACACCCTTTTGATCCTGCCGGAAACACCATGGGTGTTGACTTCAGATGGCATCTCTTTGCAGGTGCATCCGGAGCTCTTATACGGCCCTCAGCCCCTTAGTTTAAAGAAATTGCCGGACCTCGGTCCCTGCGGCTTACCTCAATGGAGCATTGGAGACGCAGGGTTTCCGGTACATTCGGATTATGTTTTTGCGGTAGATTCGGAACTATTGGGAGAGGCTAAGCTGTTGCAGTTGCAAGGCTTGGTTAATTATAAGGGCCGTTTCTATCCAACCAAAGACACTTGGGTTGAAGAGGGCAAAGTTATGGTGCGAACCAACGATCAAGGCGTTTTTAGTTTCTGCGAAGACAGTTTGGCTCCCCAGGTAGAAATTATAAAGGCTGCCTATCCAAGGCTTGAGTTCAAGGTAATAGAAGAAGGAAAAGGAATGGAGCGATTGTCTGTGCGCCTTAATGGAAGGTGTTTGCCTTGGCGATTGGAAAAAGGGGAGCGGTTTTGGGTCGATGTTCCCAAGGATATGAAAGCTCCTTATACCTTATGCGTAGAAGGGGAAGATAAAGCAGGACATGCCTTTTCCTTTACCCGAAAGGTGTTTTGAGCAGCTCGCACCTGAGCTAAGGGAGTCGCTGTTTCCTTTTTAATATACAAGTATTGAGTCTTAAATTTCAGTTTTGAATTAAAGGGCTTTGCTTATTTTGTGCAAATGAAGCTTTTAGAAATACATGCCGGATTATTTAAGTTAGACGGAGGAGCGATGTTTGGGGTAGTTCCCAAAAGCATTTGGTCGAAGTTGGTTCCTCCCGACGAACGCAATCTTTGTACTTGGGCCATGAGGTTGTTGCTCATTGATACGGGAGATCGAAAAGTATTAGTGGATACGGGCATGGGCAGTAAGCAGTCAGAGAAGTTTTTCGGCTATTATGAGCCTCATGGCCCAACGCTGGAAGACTCCTTGCGGTCGGCAGGTTATGGACTTGAGGATATAACCGATGTATTTTTAACCCATTTGCATTTTGACCATGTGGGAGGAGCCATTTCTAAAAGCCAAGATGGCGAAACATTGTTGCCCACCTTCCCCAATGCCTTGTATTGGTCCAATGGAGCGCATTGGGATGCTGCGCTTAGTCCAAATGCCAGAGAGCGAGCCTCCTTTTTGGAGGAGAACATCCTTCCCATACAGCAATCCGGGCGGTTACGATTATTGGATGGACCGGGGCAATGGATTCCCGGCATAGATGTAGAGTTTGTGTATGGGCATACGGAAGCTCAAATGCTGCCGGTGGTTCGCATGGACAATGGGGAGAAACTATATTACATGGCCGATTTATGTCCTTCTGTGCATCACCTTAAGGCCTCCTATGTGATTGGCTATGACATACGGCCCCTGGATACCATGGAAGAGCGCAGCAAAATATTGGGGAAGGCGCATAAAGAGCATGCATTGGTGATGTTTGAACACGGCGTAGATGTTGCTGCTTGTCGTTTGGATTTTGACGGCAGAAACTACACATCGGCAATCAACTATGCGTGTCTTGGGGATGCGTTAAAAGGCTAGTTCTTTAGTCGATAACGGTAGAAACTCCTTTGGATTTAAGCTGTTTTGAGTACTTGTTGGCTGCTTTTTCTAAGGCCATGTAGCTCAATAGGCTTTTGGACCCGCCCATAATATCAATGGATGTAAACACGCCTCCCGTAAAAGCCCCGGCTACACCTAAAACAGCCGCATCGGTTCCGGTAAGATACAGGTTCTTTACTGGGGTTCTTACGTGATTCCAAGGTTTAAGCAAACGATCAGGAGTGGTGTGCATACCATAGATGTACCCCTTTTTGTGCATGGTAAAGTGCTCCGTTGTGAGCGGGGTAGAAAGTTCTATAAAGTCTACCAACTCTTTAAAACCCGGGTATTTTTGTTCGATGAAATCAAGCATCCTTTCTGAAAGTACAGCTTTGAAGTCATCGTAATCGTCTCCTCTTTTTTTCCAACGCTCATGCTTCCATTTTTCGAAGATTTCATAACTGATAAAGGTTATGATTTCACCGGTATGGGCTTTAGCTTCCGGGTCTTTGAGTGAAGGGAAGGACAAAAAGGCCATTTTCATACGGTCTTCGGCCACGGCATCTAAGTCGGCAAACATATTGTCGTGGTCGTACTCGTCAAAAATCCAATGGTTTTCGCCTTTAAAGCCCAGCTTTTCCGGAGATTCCTTAAAACCTATGTACAAGCAAAGGTGGGTTAAGCCATCGGGGTGTTGCTCTAAATCTTCGCAAATGTGTGGGGCAATATGTTTGGGCAAAAGCTTACAATAGGTATTGTAGGCTCCTGCGCAGGAAACAACAATGGGCGCACGGTATTCAAAAGGAATTAAATCTTTACCTTTTTTCTTGTGACCTTGCACGCCAACCGCTTTTCCGTCTTCAATCATCACCTGATCTACCCTGTGATTAATATGGATTGCTCCTCCGGTAGATTCAATGATGGGCTGAATGGCATCTAAAATGGTTTTGGAAGAGCCCACAGGATAATATCCACCTTTGTAAAAATGCCTTACAACCATGGCATGGTTGGCGAAGGAGCTTTGGCCGGGGACAGCACCGTAGTTTCCCCACTGCGAGCAAAGCAAGCCTTTAAGCTTTTGGCTTTTGAAGTTGGCGTCCAAATAATCTCGAGTAGCACTAGTAGCAAGCTTTTCGGCTTTCTTAGAAGGCTTGGCAAATGGCTTTAAAGCCTTGGGCAGGTGCTTGTAAGCAATATGTTTTCGATACCAATCGTCTGCTCGTTCTACATCTTTAAAGTACTGATCGATGGCTTGTGCCTCTTCAGGGAACATGCCTTTGATTTTTTTCTGGAAGGCCGCTTTATCTGAGGGTGCTTCGAAAGTAAAGTCAGGGAAAACAAATTTGTCGAAGATGTAGGGCATTTTTTTCCATCGAACCCCACCTTGGGTTACAAATTCGAACAATCGGCGAAACACATGTCCTTCTTCAAGGTCGCCTACATAGTGAATTCCCACATCCCACTTATAGCCTTTCTCTCGTTTAAATGTATGGGTGAATCCTCCTGCAACATAGTGCTGTTCAAGGAGTAACACTCTTTTGCCCTTAAGCTGAGTCAAGATGGAGGCCACTGTAAGTCCACCCATTCCTGAGCCAATAATGATTACGTCGTATTCTTCCGCTTCTTTCATGTATTTAAGAATCGTACAAGTATACTTATAATTCTTTCCCTGACCCTTTGTAAAATATGCTTTTGCCACATTTTTGTTTTCAAATATCCGGCAAAGGGAAAAGTAGTTTAGATTAAATGAGACCGTTGACGCCTTGTGTTTTCAAGTTTATAACCCTGACCAAGGCGTCAGGGGCGAATAAAGGCGTGTACAAATCGAAAGGCCCCTGACGCTGCGGTCAGGGCAGGCCGGAGTTTACTGGCTGTAAATGAGGGCCCCGTGACGCTAAGGTCAGGGCAAAAAGCTTGAGATTTGGACGCAACGCAGACCCTGACGTTCCTGTCAGGGTTTTTAATCCTGACCGCAGCGTCAGGGCAGGATCGCCGCCAGAATAACAACGCGTCAACGGTCTCTAAATCTGTTTCAATACAACTTTAGTGGCCTTGGTTTTGTTGTTTGATTTAGCATCGTTTGCGGCTTGCACAATTGAATTATTACCTTTGCTCTATGTCTTCTTCTGTTTTAAGATACCGTGCAGATTTACGGACTCTGGCCTTTGTTGCATTTTATTTCTTTTTGGCCACAGTTACTTGGCTAAGGATTGATGACCCGTGGTACATAGTAGCCCCTCTGGTGGTTTTGAACTGTTTGTTTTCATTTTTCTGTGCCACCATTGTTCACAACACCATCCATTGCCCCATTTTTAGAAAGAAATGGATGAATAAAGCCTTTCAGGTGGTTTTATCTTTTACTTATGGCCATCCTGTGAGTGCCTACGTGCCGGGCCATAACTTTTCGCACCACAAGCATACCCAGTCTGACAAGGACAACATTAGAACCACAAAGGCTCGCTTTCGTTGGAACTTATTGAATCAATTGCTCTTTTTCTATTTGATGAGCTTTGATATTCTTAAATCAGAAATGCGCTTTGTGCGTAAAATGAAGCAAGAAAAACCGGCTTGGTATAAGCAGTATTTGTTTGAAAGCATACTTCTTAATGGAGTACGTTTAGGTCTTTTGCTACTAGACTGGAGAGCCTTCTTATTTGTGGTTCTTATTCCTCATCAGTATGCAGCTTGGGGCATTGTAGGAACCAATTATTGGCAGCACGAAGGCTGCGACGAAAACCATCCCTACAACCACAGTCGGAATTTTACCGGAAAACTTCTCAATTGGTTTGCTTTCAATAATGGGTACCATGGCATGCACCACGAAAAACCGGGGATGCACTGGAGTTTACTTCCGGCAGCCCATAAAACGCTCATTGAGCCACATATTCACCCCAATCTAAACCGCGAAAGCTTAACAAAGTATTTGTGGGAAAGCTGTATTTGGCCCGGAAAGCGTATAGACTATTTAGGTAACCCTATCGTTTTGCCCCCTAAGAAAAAAGACAAAGATTGGGTTGCTGATCTTCCTGTTCGACAGCACGCGGATGCTCTAGGTGCCATTCAGTAAAGTAATTACTTATCCGTGCTCTCGGGGTTTTCTCAGGAATGGTACAAAACTAAGCCTCCAATACATCGCTTAGGCTTGTTAACAATCTTAGGAGTTATCTAAAAAAAACGGGAGAAGCTGAATAGAAATTAGGCCCTGTAGTCAGGTATACCGTATCTTTTTTTGAATGTTTTGGGCTTAATTAATCGAAGCAAGGATTGGCCTGTAACCAAGCCAAAAGTGTGCATTAGCCCACCCAAAAGTGCGGTTCCAAAAAGAAAGCCGAAGCCTTGTCCGGGAAGTCCCATGCTTTGGTCGAGGGCAATAAAAAAACCGAGTCCTTTGGATTGAATCCATAGCAAAGAGGGTAGCAACCACAAGAGAGCCCCACTTAGCAAACCGACCGAGAGTATTCCCAACCAAGAAACCCGAAAAAGCATGCCTGCAAAGCATGCGCAAGGGTAAGCCACCCACCATACTCCGGAAACTTTGGTAAGTATAGCAGACGAAACGGTAACAAGAGCAAGAAGAAAAACCCATTTAATCAGGGCAAGGAAAGGGGTGCGCATTTCCAATGAAATTTAGGGTGTTCGGGTATTTTTCCGGGTACTACCATTTTGTATGTACCATGAGACCAGTCTTCAATTCCTTGGTAATAAGCTTCTGAGGCAGGGTTCCCTGAAATTCCTCCGGGCAAACTAACCTTTGCATTTACCGGTGGCTCTAAGCTTACTACCATGCGCCAACTTGGTCCATGAGTAGGGGTCATTGCATTTGGTGCCGTATGGTGACCGGAGCTTGCCATGGCCTGTACAGAAAAACCCTCCAATCGAGCCAAGTGCTGAATTTTGGTGGCTTTAAAGGTCTGCCAAGCTTCTTGAGCAAGTGAGTCTTGACAAAATTTAAAGGCTTCAAGAAGCCATTGGCTTACTGACCCACTACCCTTGGGCATCCAAGGATTGTATGTACCCACACTATCTTTTAGAATGTAAGGAAGAACCCATCTTTCAGGTATTTCGTGGAGCTCCGGATTTAAAGGATGCCAAAGCCTCTGTTCGAACTCGTCAAGCCATTGATGAAAGAATGTGGCGGCTTGGCTAGGAGCTCTGTATACATAGTCCCATTGCAACAAGCTGTCGTACATCGGGCTGTTTTGCTTGGGTAGTTTTTCCAGCATGAGTGGTAGCAAGGTTGCAGCCTCTTCAGAATAACTATCCATTTGAAGTGCCTGCATGTCCTGAAAATCCCATTGTTTGGCATTTTGTAAGCGGGATAAAATGCGTTGGTTTCTCCACAATTCGAAGAAGCCTGTATATGCATAAGGGTAGGGGCTAGGTGTGGGGTGTTGATTGGCCGAAAACAGAAAACCTCTTTTAGGGTTTTTAATGCATGGACTTATACTATCGGGTAAAAAACCTTGCCACAGATGGTCGGGATTACGGGCATCACCAACCCATTTACCCATAGCGTACTTGCGGCTTGGGAACAGGCCTTTTTGCCATAATGCAATTTCTCCTGCAGTATCAGCAAAAACAAAGTTTTGGGGAGGGCATTTAAACGTGCTAAGCGCCATTAAGCACTCCTCCACGTTTGTTGCTTTATTTAATAGGAGAAAGCTTCGGAGCTCATTGCTTGGTTCAAATCCTGTCCATTGAAAAGTGAGCCTTAGGTTTTCTCCATGTTGATTTTTGACAGTTTCTCTTAATAGAGGACCAAACTTGGTGTAGGGGATTAAAAAGCTTTGGGAAGGGGCTCCCTTAATATCAATGGTTTCTTTTCTGTAGCTGAGGGATTCCCAGCCTTGTCCTGAAAAATAGGAGTTTTTGGCTATGGTGGAATCTCTTCCAAATCGGTCGGTCAGTTTTACATCCCCACCGGACCAAAGTTTAGGGTGTTGACTGGTCAGCATAACGGCCAGGTAATCCTTTACATCTACTGTGCCGTTGGTTACGCCCCAGGCTACTGCATCGTTCATTCCTATGATAATGCCTGGAGCTCCGGGAAGCGTAACTCCATAAACCGGTCGGCCCTGAACCACCAAGTGCATTTCCATCCAAATGGAGGGCAAGCTTAAACGCAAGTGCGGATCGTTTGCCAAAAGAGGTTTACCTGTGGCAGTTCTTGAGCCGTCCAATACCCAATTATTGCTGCCCAAACCATCTATTGGGTCTTCAAAGTTGGTGATTTTATTCAGGTAAGAAGAAAAGGGATCCTTTGCTTTTAGCGAATCGGGAATACTTGTTGGCCTAAGTTTTTGAGGGTCTATGGAAGCATTTGGGTTTGGGTTATAATCAGGAAACCATTGCCCAACGAATTCAGGGCCAAAATCAGAAAGGGTATTTTGTACTTGAATGTCATGAACACTGCCGGTAAGTAAGTCGGCCATGTATTTAAGTAAAAGCGCACTTTTGAAGTTTGACCAGGGAGCCGGCTTGTACTGCAGCAACTTGCACTCCAAGGGCAGGTCTTTATCTGCTACCTGACTCAGCCATGTATTGACTCCGGCAGTGTAGGCGTCCATAGCCAGTTTGGACAAGCTATCCTGTTCAAAAGCATTCAGCGCAATTTCTGCTGCATAGGAAAGACCTAAAAACCGCTGTTTTCTGTCTAAGTCTACTGCTTTAGGCCCTATGATTTCAGCCAAGCGGCCTGCTGCGAATCGGGTTATGAAGTCCATTTGAAAAATCCGCCACTTGGCAGACAAATACCCTTGCATAAAATAAGCATCCCAATCATTTTCTGCGTAAATAACAGGTACCCAGGCACTGTCAATATATACATCCACACTAGACTTAAGTCCGGCCATTTGATTTGGGGGGGCCTGCCAGTCCGGTAGTTTTTCTTGTGGACTTAGACCGCTTATGGGGTTAAACCATAGGTATAACTTCTGGTAGGGGCCAACTTTTCCAACCAAAACGAAAAAGAAAAGGACCGAGGCCAAAAGCCAAAAGATGAACCTAAACAAGCGCATGCCTAAAGTTACACATTATGCATTTGCTGTTTATTTGGATTGGCCTTTAGAGAAAAAATCAAATGATAGGCTGCTCCAATGGTTAGGCTTAAGAAAATGGCCGGCATGAGCATCACCCACCAAAGGTGTAAAAAGTCCTTGCCATGTCGTAGCATGCTTCCCCAGCCAATATGATGATCCGGTAGTCCAACACCTAAAAATGCCAAACTGCTCTCAAGCAATAAACAGCCGGCAAAAATACTTAGCCATGCCGGCCAAATAGCAGGGAATATATTTCTAAACAAATGGTTAAACCAAAACCTCCAACCTATGAAACCAAGTGAACCCGCGGCCATCATCCACTCCGCTTGCAGGAGCCTCATGCCTTCAGAGCGTGTAAGTCTTGCCATCCCGACCCAAGAAGTGCAGGCAATAAGTACGATCAACCCTACATAATTTTTTTGCATTTGGTCCGAAAACATGAGCAAAAGCCATAGCCCGGGAATCGAAGTAATGATTATTCGGGAGGCTTCTAAAACGCTTGAACCGCCCCGCCAACGTTTGGCCTTGGGAAATACAGAGGATACTGCAAAGTATACCGCGAGCGGTAGTAAAAACAAATACATGGAATTAAGCCCCAGCATTTCAAAGTTTTCTTTGAATAACACCATGATAAGACCAATAAAGAGTCCAACGAGGAGGGCCGGCAGGTGCACACTCATGCTTTTTCGGCTCAGTCCTAACTCTAAGATTCCTAAAATAATCCCCACAAGTCCTGCCAAAAAGGCCGAAGGCAAACAAAGAGCCCAAGCCGAACGGCATGCTTGAATAAGGCCTGCCAAAACATCTCTTCCATAACCGTCGGTTCCTAAAAGGTGCCCTTGTTGAAATGGAGGAATGCCGGCGGCACTGTCAAAACTACCCGCTGGCCAGGGGTAGATTCCTTCGGGACCAACAAGCCAGGGAGCCACTAATCCCAGTAGGCCGGTAAAAAGGAGCCAATATGATCCCCAACTTCGCTTCATGGCTTTATGGGTTTTCGACCTTTGGGATCCAATAGGTATTGAAGCCCATCGCTGATAAGAAAGCCAAGCAGGGTAAGCAATGCCGCCGCCATGAGTAAACCAATAAGCAAACCCTGATCTTGATTAAAGACGGCCTTTACCCCTACAGCACCCAATCCGGGGAGCGAAAACAGGGTTTCAAGTACTACTGAGCCGCTCAGTACAAAGGGAAGGCTTTGGAAAAAACGGGTCTGCAACAAAGGCAGTGCATTGGGCACAGCATGCACCCAAAGAGCCCGCCTCTGGCTTAAGCCTTTTGCTTTTGCCGTAGCAAACCAAGCTTCTTTTGTGAGCTGAGAAATATGATTTTGACTGAGCAAAGCAAAAGAAGCAATGCTTCCATAACTAAAGCAAAAAAGGGGCATAACTAAGTATTTTATCTTGCCCCAAGAAGCGGCAAAATTCCCTGTATCCACGCTTAGTCCACCGGGAGGGGCAACTCCTCCGGTAGGCAACCAGTCCAATACATCGGGGTTGGCAAAAAGCCACAAAAGCACCGTGCCCATGGCAAAGGAGGGGATGGATAATAAACCAACCTGCAGCCATTGCCAATACGGACGTGAAACTTGCCAAATGCCGAACACCAGACCTAAACACAGACCTAAAATCAAACTGGTAAGTGAAAGACCAATACTTAGGGGGGCATGGCTTTGTATAACCTCCAACACTGGTCTTTGAAAGGTCTTACTCCAGCCAAGGTTGCCTTGCCATATCCCTTGTTGATTTTCACTCCCAAACATCCACTGGTCAAAACGGTTGTTGGAATTCCATGCAAACGCCAAACTCCAGGTGTATTCATTTTTTGGTGAAGGAAGCGGTAACAACACCTTAGTTAAGCTGTCGGGAAGGAGAAGAAGCTGCTCTTTGAGTTGCTTACGATCTTCCATAAAACGTAAGCTTTGTAATGCCTGCCCATGCTGTGGCAACAGGGAGCCCGCCAATACCTCACGCAACCTTCTATCCCAAGCAAGCCATGCCTTCCCATTGCCCTCTTTCCAAATGCGCTTTTTGAGCACGCTTTTAGCAGGCCCACTTAACTCATTGTTTAATTCAGGAGGGAGCCACTTAGGCCTTATACTCCAGTAAAATACGGAAGTAGTGTCTGTAGTCAAACGGGACTGTACCCATGAACCATCCGGACTTTTGACAACCTGCTTTGGTAGCATCTCGGTCAAAATAAAGCCCAAAATAAGTACTGTGACTAGTACCAGTGCATAAAAGGATAGGCTTTTTAAAAATTTGCCTAGGGAAGTGTGGGCTCCGGGGCCAATTCCTGAATCCATAAGCCGGGGCGCTCAAAGTACATGGCTGCTGAGTGCAACCTTTTATGAATAATGATTTTTCGGTCCATGAATTGCAAGGGAACCCAAGGGCAGGCCTCATAAACCAAGGCTTGAAACCGTTGATACATTTCAGTTCTCTTTTCAAGGTTCCGCTCTATTCTAAGCGAGTCAATCAGTGCATCGGTACTTTTGTTTCCAAAACCACTGTAATTGGCTCCGTTTCCGGTCCAAGACTCGGTGTGCCAAAGTTGTTTAAAATCGTCGGCACCGGCAGTACCACCAAATGCGGTCATGAGCAAATCAAAGTTATGCTGACTTCCTGCTTCCTGAAGTGCTCCACCACTAAGAGGCGCAAGTTTCACCATTACCCCATGTTTATTCATTTCTTGCCGAATGAGATCCGCAATGGTTTGGGTAACTGGACTTCCTTGATTGTAAGCCAATTCAAAACGCAGCTCCAAAGGCTGCCCCTCAGGCCTGTTTTTTTCTAAAATACCATCCCCATTATTATCCTTCCACCCGGAAGATTCCAAAAGCTTTTTTGCTTTTTCGGGGCTAAAGCCCATGGGGGTAAGTTGATCGTTATACCATGGTTTTCGTGGACTAACCGGCCCTGCCATGGGAGTGCCATGGCCTTGGTATACTACGTCTATGATTTTTTGAACCGGTGTGAGGTGGGCCAAGGCTTTTCTTACTTCCGGCTCTTCCAAAGCAGGGTTTCTTCCGGAAGCTCCGGCTTTGGTATTGAAGGAAATGAAGGAATAGGAAAAGCTCTCAACAAATTTTCCATGGTAATTCTCAACAAAATTGCTGTCGTTCACCAGGCGCTCCATCAATGGGGTACTGATGTAATTGGAGGCATCAATTCCCTGGCGTTTTATTTCTAATTCCAAGGCCTGTTCATCCAAAATGGTCCTGACCACAATGCTGTCCGGTCTACTTAGGTGTGCATCTTCGCCGGATGGTAGGTTTTGCGTCCAATGGTTCTTTTTGCGCACCAATACCATTTCACTGCCCTGAGTCCAAGAGGCTAGGCGATAGGGGCCTGCTCCTTGAATGCGTTGAGGCTTGCTCCCTAAGTCTCCCTCATTCCAAGCATTTGCCCAAGATTCTATCTTGGAATTGGTTAAAGAAGCCATAAAGTCCGGCGACCGAAAGTCTTCCAGACTGTAGGATTCCAATACACCCTCAGGATCATAAAGGCTTTGCTGCAATATTACTATGTCGCAATGGATGTAATCGTTAAAAATGTAAGGCGATTTCATTAAAATATCCACCCTTCTAGGTTGCCCCTCAAACGTTTCCACCGCCTCCACTTGATCGAGGTAGGCTTTAAAGCCCGGGTTTTTTACCAGAGGACAGATAAAGGCTTTATAGGTAAAGGCGACATCCTTTCCCGTGATGGGACTTCCGTCGTCCCATTTTGCTTGTGGTCTAATGCTAAAGCTGTATCTGAGGCCATCTTCCGAAACTTCCGGCAGTTTTTCTGCTAAGTCTGGAGCAGGCTGCAGCTTTTTTAGATTCATGTATAAAAGCCTTCGGTGTATCCAGTCAAACACCATGAGCTTTCCGGTTTCTACACCGTTGGTAGGGTGGAGGCTGCTGGGGGGAGTCATCCAATGGTAAAAAACGGCCTTCCGATTGGGCCAATCTTCTCTTCTGGGGTAATTCTCTAAAGGTAAGTAGGAAATGTCCTCCGTTTGGCGCTCCACGGTGGAGGAGGCATCAGGAGCTCCTTTGCCACAAGAGGCTAAAATGCCGAGACCAAGGACTATATAAAGGGCTCCTTTGAGGCTCATATCTTTCGCATTGGGTTTAACCAAAGACTTTTCTTAACAAATCATTTACTTGATGGCTTACGTCGTTCCGAATTTTACTTTCTTCTTCGGCAATCAAATGGTAAAGTCCATCCAGCGCTTTATCGGTGGTATGACCCGCCAAGTCCGGATTGATATCATTAACTAAAGGGATGCTGTTGTAGCCCGAAATTAGGGTCTGCCAAGCCGATTGTATACCTACGCTTTCCAAGGCCTGCTCAATATCCGGTTGAAATAGGTTGTATAATTCGCTTTTGGTTTGGTTGGCCAAATAGGTAGTGGCCGCATCGTCCGGTCCCTGCAATATGGCTTGTGCATCCTGAAACGTAATAGAGGTAATGGCATTTACAAAGATGGGCGTAGCTTCAACCGCGGCTTGTTCTGCAGCACGGTTCATCTTTAAAATTACCTCATCAATTAATTGTTGGCCTCCGGGAATTAAGCCAACCGAGCTTTGCACGACTTCGGCTTCTGGGGGCAATAGAATTTTTATGGCCTGATTTCCAAAATAGCCATTTAGTGTATTCGCCTGAGCTACAGAGGTGTCTGTGCCTACCCGCAAGGCTTCTTTTAATCCCTGAGCAATATCACCCTCGCTGAGCAAATCGGTAAGGGTGTCGCAACCGGTGGGAATAAGGGGCAATAGTGCCACCAATGGGATAAAAAGCTTGCGCATCATAACTACGTTTTCTACAAATTTACATAATTCCTTGGCTAAGCCCTTGGCTTGGCTGTAATTCCTGATGATTTGTAAAATTTCTATTCCGGCTCTTTCCACCTTTAGGGTACTATCCAAAGGCAGGAAATCCTTACCTTTGAACTCCTAAAAATCGATTTCATGGAAGACCTATTGGCGACCAAACCACTCGATACTGAAAAAATTTCTTTTGAAGATTTTCAAAAGGAAGTCCTAAACGACTTCAGGTTGGCCCACGAAAGCAGGCAGACCAGTTTGCTGGGAAGAAAAGAAGTGCTCACCGGTAAGGCTAAGTTCGGAATCTTTGGAGACGGTAAAGAGTTGGCTCAAATTGCCATGGCTAAGGTCTTTAAACCCGGGGATTTTAGATCAGGCTATTACCGCGACCAAACCTTTATGATGGCCGCAGGTCTGTTAACTATCCGCCAGTTTTTTGCTCAACTCTATGCCCATACCGATTTAGAAGCCGAACCTATGACCGGTGGTCGCCAAATGAATGGACATTATGCCACCCGTTGGATTGATCAAGAAGGTCAATGGCTGCCTCAAAGCAATCAAAAAAACGTTTCGGCCGATATTTCTCCTACGGCAGGTCAAATGCCCCGCTTGTTAGGCTTGGCTTTTGCCTCCAAAGTATACAGAAATCAAACCGCCTTGCATAAGGCTACTGATTTTTCCAACCAAGGTAACGAGGTGGCCTTTGGAACTATTGGAGATGCATCCACCTCCGAAGGGGTTTTCTGGGAAACCATGAATGCTGCGGGTGTGCTTCAAGTGCCTATGGTTATGAGCGTTTGGGACGATGGATACGGGATTTCTGTGCCCAAAGAATACCAAACCCTAAAGGGCAGCATTTCTGCGGCAATGGCAGGCTTCGAAAAAGACGAAGAAGGTCCGGGCTTTCTTTTTCAAAAGGCCAAGGCTTGGAACTACCCCGAACTAATTGAAGCTTACCAAACCTCGGTGGCTATTTCACGCCGGGAGCATGTTCCCGTGCTTTTGCATATTGAAGAATGTACCCAGCCTCAGGGACACTCAACCTCCGGTTCCCACGAACGCTATAAAGACAAAAAGCGCCTGCAATGGGAAGAGAAATTCGATTGCTTGACTCAATTCCGCAAGTGGATTCTCAAAAATGAATTGGCAGAGGAACATACCCTCGATGCCATCGAAAAGGAGGCCAAAAAACATGTAAAATCTGAACAAAAAGCTGCTTGGGAAGCCTATCAGTCCGATATCAAAAAGGAATTGGAAGAGCTCTCAAATCTACTACACCCGTTTCCGGAAGCCTCCGATGCCCTTCAGCGTCTGCAAGGGTTGATTGACCCTATGCGTAAAGATTACTTGAGCATTGCACGAAGGCTTTCTTGGGAATGGCGCAAAGCAAAGCATCCGGGTATTTCTGCTCTGCTCGAATGGCTCCAAAAGCAAAACGAGAAGAACCACTTCCGCTATTCCGACTGCTTGTACGATGAATCGCAAGGCAGTGCGCTTAAGGTGCCTGTAATCCCTGCCACCTTCGATTCAGAAAAAAACATGGTTGATGGACGCATTATTCTCCGTGATAATTTCGAGAAAATACTCGAAACCTATCCTAACTTCCTCGCCTTTGGAGAAGATGTGGGCCAAATAGGCGGGGTAAACCAAACCTTTGAAGGGCTGCAAGAAAAATTCGGCAAAGACCGAATCATGGACACCGGTATTCGCGAGGCTACCATTGCAGGTCAAGGCATTGGGATGGCCATGCGGGGCCTGCGCCCTTATGCCGAAATTCAATACCTCGACTATCTGCTCTACTGCCTCCAAATTCTGAGCGACGATGCCGCTACCTTACACTACCGAAGCAAAGGAGGACAAAAAGCGCCCTTAATTATTGCTACTCGTGGGCATCGCCTGGAGGGCATTTGGCATTCCGGCTCTCCTATGGGCATGATTGTTCATGGAGTTCGTGGCATGCATGTGTGTGTGCCTAGAAATATGACCCAAGCGGCCGGCATGTACAATACCTTATTGCAAGCCGATGAGCCCGCTATTGTGGTGGAACCCTTAAACGGATATCGACTTAAGGAAGAAATGCCCACCAACCTAGGCAAGTTTACCGTGCCTCTTGGGCAAGCAGAATGCCTCCGCCAAGGTGCCGATATTAGCATTATTACCTACGGATCTACCTGCCGCATTGTGCAGGAAGCAGCCGAACTCCTTATGGAAATAGGCGTAGATTGCGAAGTCCTCGATGTACAAACCTTGCTGCCCTTCGATGTAGATCAACGCAGCTTGGAATCCATCAAAAAGACGGGAAGGGTACTTTTTGTAGACGAAGATGTACCCGGTGGGGCTTCCGCATATATGATGCAACAAGTGGTGGAAGCGCAAGGGGCTTTTGCCTACTTGGACGCCGCGCCCCAAACCTTAAGCGCAAAAGCGCACCGACCTGCTTACGGCTCCGATGGGGATTATTTTTCCAAACCTTCTGTGGAGGATGTTGTGGAAAAGGTGTATGCCATGTTTCATGAATTGAGGCCCGAAGCTTTTCCGCTCTGATGAAGCAAAGGTCTACCGAAAAAAGTGCCGGAAACAAAGGCCTTCAATTTTGGTCTTCCCAGGCATTGGTTCAAGGAATTTTAGAGCAAGACCAGGGAATATGCAGAGCCGTTGAAAAGTCCTTGCCCCAAATTGCCGCTCTGGCCGAAGCCTATTACCAAGCCTTGCAAGGTGGTGGACGCGTCTTTTATATTGGCGCTGGCACCAGTGGACGTTTAGGTATTTTGGACGCCTCTGAATTGCCACCCACCTACGGGGTACCTTTTGACCTGGTTATTGGCCTGATTGCCGGTGGCGATGGTGCCATTCGAAAGGCGGTGGAATTTGCCGAGGATGACAAAGAGGCCGCTTGGAAGGACCTAACGGAACATGGAGCCCAAGCCGGTGACTTGGTCGTAGGTATAGCCGCAAGCGGTACCACAAGTTATGTGATTGGAGCTTTGGCAAAGGCCCGAATCCACGGCTTAAACACCGGCTGCATCACCTGCAATGCCGATGCGCCAATTGTGCAAGAAGCCGAATTTCCTGTAGTAGTGGAAACAGGCCCTGAGTTCGTTAGAGGAAGCACTCGAATGAAAGCTGGTACCGCCCAAAAAATGGTGCTCAACATGATCAGTACTGCAGCCATGATACGTCTGGGAAGGGTAGAGGAAGACCGCATGGTAGATATGCAGCTAAGCAACAAAAAGCTTTGGGACCGCGCTTGTGCTATGGTGGAAGAAAGTACCGGATGCAACCGCGAACAGGCCTTAGAATTGCTTAAAAGCGAAGGCTCTGTGCGGAAGGCAGTGACGCTTTGGAACCAAAAGCATGCATGATCTTGCCCCGCACGACCGCTGGCTATCTCTGTACCAAAGCCAAGAGGATAGCCACAGCCCATTTTATGGGCACAGCTACCACGAAAGCCAATGCAGGTACACGGTATATAACCACTACATTCATCCCCAATGGGATGCATTTGGCTCTGAAACACTGTATTTAAAAATCCTCTTTGCAGATTACCAACAGGGCTTCGCATGCATTGAACTGTTGGGGGAGTGGAACGATTTGCTGGGCAACGATTGCATGTTTCTTAAGCGAGAAGTCGCGGAACCACTGATGGAAGCAGGTATTCGTTATTTTATTTTTTTAGGCGACTATGTTATGGATTTCCATGCCGGGGAGCTTGATTATTACGAGGAGTGGACAGACGAATTGGAGGATGGCTGGTTGGCCTTAATTGCCTTTAGAAGCCATGTTTTGCAAGAAATGAAACGCTTTGGCGTTGCCGATTATTTTCTGTTTAGCCCAGAAGCTGACCTCATTCCTTGGCGCACCCTAAAACCGCAAATTCTATTTGAAACCACCCGCCGCTTGCTGGCCAATAGGCTTGGTTTTTAGTCCAAAATTTGGAAAAAATCTCTACATGAAAAAAGTTAATCACTTGATTTTCAAATGATTAAATTTTTAAAAATCTCTACATCCGCCCCTGATGGAAGCAAGTAGCCGGCGACCACCAAAGCCCGGCACGGAGGAGGCGAGGAGGCCCCCGATGTTTCGGGGGACCCCGGAGCCCCATCCGGGCCGTGGTTTTTGGTGGGTGACGCTACTGCAGACAGCAGGATAAGGCGGCCAAATTCAAGCCATTTTTTCTTTTAGCAGCAACGCAACTTTTTGGTCAATCGGAAAGGTAAGCATGCCGCTTTGCAGCGCTGAAATGTCCTTCCAAAAGAACAGTTCTTTGTCCCTTCCTTTCATTTCACCAGATTCCAAAAAGGCTTGGGCCGGCTCTTGCACCTGCTCAAAAAGATAATATACAGAAATGAGTTGAACGCCCGGGTGGAACGCCGATTCCTGAAAAAAGTCGGTGGTGTATAGGTGCTGCGGCTGCACAGGGCTAAGGCCGGTTTCTTCTCGCCACTCGCGGCACAAACCGTCGATTAAGCCTTCGCCGAATTCTAAACCGCCGCCGGGAAATTTAACCATATCGCGACCGGCAAAGCGTTCTTTTGAAAGCAAAACTCGACCCTTGTGCACCCACAGGCCGTAGACCCGCAGCATAAAGCTGCCCTGATTACTCGGCAATGGCAACGCCGTTGGCCGTGAAGGCATAGGAAATTTTAGGCTCGGTGATGGCGTCGATTTCCTCCTGCGGTTTACCGGCGTCCTGAGCTTTGTGCTTGAGCCACTCCACCGATTCCTCTTTGCGCTCCACAAAACCGGCAATAACAACTGGTTTTCCTCCGGCATCCTTAGGCACAAAAAAACCATAATCCTTAAAGCGAACGGTCATGGTATCGCTGCCAATGGCCATGTCCATCCAACAACCCTTCATTTGGCAAACTTCAGCAATTTCGCCCTTTACGGTAACTTCCGCAGAGTCGCGGCCATCCAAAAAGCCAATCAAATCGGCTGCTGCTACGGCATTATCGGTGGCAATGCTGTCGCCAAAATAGCTGTATTGCACTACCGGCTCGGTTTCTGCAGCGTCGGTAGCGGTGGAGTTTTGCTGGCCACCGCAAGCGGCCAACAGGAACAATGGAGCAAAGAAAAGGACTTTCATGAGAAATATTTTTTGCAAAAGTAAGGATTTTTGGGGCGTCCCCAAGGGTCGGGCCATTCGGTGCAAGTCCGTTGCCTTAATAGGGGTTCGGCTAAGCCCTTGCGGGGGTTTGCTGCGCGCCACCGCCGCAAGGGCAAGCCTCACACCCCATCAAGGCATCCGGGCTTTCCCCTGCTGTCCCTACGCCGGCTTGATAGCCCTAGTCATTTCTCTTTTACCCGGAGGGCCCGGAAGGGCCTCTACATGCCAAGCTGCCGCCTTTAAGGCACGTTTTACGGCTCCTTTGGCACAATAACTCACCCACACCGCTCCCGGATTCGCCCTTTCATAAAGCGTTCTAAACACTTCTTCGGTCCATAATTCGGCTTGCTTTTCCGGCGCAAAGGCATCAAAATAAATCAAATCAAAGGGGCCTTCCCGATCCCATTCGGTAAGCGACTTTTGTAGCCAACAAAATTCGAGCAAAGGTGCATTTCTCCATTCCCCCGACTTGAGGTATAAGGGCTGAGGCAGGGACTGTGCCCAATCTTGGTCCTTTTGAATGAGCGCGAGCTCGGAGGCTTCGGGTGGAAACGGTTCTAGGGCGGTGTAGCAAATGCTTAGTTTCCGGGCATGGGCTTCTTGCAAACTAAGGCCCAAGTTTAGGCCGCTGCCAAGCCCCACTTCCAAAATATGCGGTACTCGGTTGCCATGCAGATTCCACCAATGCCGCAAGCCGGCTTCTAAAAACACGTGGTTGCTTTCTTGCAGTGCGCCATGCACCGAATGGTAGTGCTCCTTGAGTTCAGGCAAATACCAAGTATACGAGCCGTCCTTGGTTTGTTTTAGTTCCCGTTTCATAGGGTTTTAGCTTTAACCAATAGGCAGTTTTCGGGTTGATTGGCATTGCTCTTATACTCCAAAACGGCCCGTGGATATTTTTTTTGAAGGGATTTAAGCAACCAGTCTAAGCCGGAAACGGGATGGTTGGGATGCAGCTCAAAGCTTAAATATGCCTTTGGGTTTCTGTCCAAATAATTGCTCCAAACTTGCTCCCAAATGGGAATCCAAGCCAAGGGCAACTCTTCTTTCCCTGACGATACCGGTAAGCATATGCCGTCTTCATCTTGGGCGGGCAATTGGTGTTCCACCATGCCAAAGCCGTTTTGCCTTAGATGCGGCAACACGAATATTCTGGGCAATCGTTGGGTTTCTTCGACTACCATATAATATACGGTACCGGCAGGTAAGGCCAAAGAGTGGTTGCTTTGCCCTGCATAAAAAGCACTGCGGTATAGTTCCTTGGCCGAAATGGCATCCCAAACTACAATATTACCGCCTGTGTGTGCCTCAGGAAGCTTTAGTGTCCACCATTTTACGGCTGCACAGCTCACGCATTGCTCCGGATTCTCTAAAATACTGCCTCTAGGTTGCGGCGACAATTCGGAAAGGGGTTCGGCCACCATGAGTAGGGGAAGTTTTCCAGAACCCAACAAAGAAATCATGCGTATGGTGCTTTGGTCGGTATATTCATTTTTTAAGCTGGGAACCAAAGCCAGCTGCCCATTAGCACTTAAACTCAAGTGGATGTCGTCGGCAGAGGTATTTATAGGATAGCCTAAATTGGTAGGTGGGCTGTTGTGGTCCACATGGGCCGAGAACAAGTCAATGCCTCCAAGGCTGGGAAAGCCTGAGCTGGCAAAGTAAATGGTTTTGCCATCGTAATGAAACCGAGGTGCCAGTTCGTCTTCGGGACTATTGAACCTTTCGTTGAGCCGTTGAGGAGGTGCAAAACCGGTTTCCCTATGGAACCGACTTAAATACAAGTCCATTCCTCCGGCTCCGCCCGGTCGGTTGCTGCTAAAAACCAGCTGTTGCCCCAAAGGATCTAGGCTGGGGAAAGCCTCGTTCCAACGGGTATTGATTCCTTTAGGAAAGGCTTGAGGCCTAGCCCAGGCGTGGGGTTCTCTTCGACTAAAATACAGGTCTTGACTTCCTTTAATGCCCGGTCCGGTGAGGAGCAACCATTGACCATCGGCAGACAAAGCATTGGGGACAAAACCTTTGGGTATATCCCAGGTTTCGCCTTGCCATTTCCCTTGTTCTACCCAAGCATACCACAGTTTAGCTTTGCCTTTTGGGTCAATAAAATAGAACCAAGCTTCAGAACCGCTTCCGCCAAGCAAGGGAAAAAAGACCTCTTGGTTTTCGGGTAAGCCGGGAAAGGTATCCACACGGGCTTTAATTTGGAGTTCTTTGTTTTGCCGGGCAAATTGAGCCTGCTTTACCCGTTCCTGCGCCATTTTAATCCGTTCTACAGGTTCTTGTTTGGCTTGGCTGAGGTAACTTTGGTAGGCCTTAACCGCTTGTTCAAAGGCATAGCGTTTATGCCAGGCTTGGGCAGCAATAATAGAGTCTGATTGGTTCAAATTTGCGCCTAAACTATCGGCTTCTATCAATAACTGATGCGCTCTAAGGTAGTGTCCTTGCAGAAATTGCGCTTTGGCCTTTACATGCAAGAGTCGGCCGTCTTTGTTGAGCACTTCTCCGGCCTGATGTAAGTATTTCCAGGCCTTATGCAGGCCTTTGGTATGGTTTTTTTTCCAGGCTTTATGCACCCGTTTTTGGCCTTTGTCAAAGGCTTTTCCTGCCCAGCTTAGTGAGTCTGCATAGGATTTAGGTTTTTTCCAAAACAACCACTGGGCGCTTGTGGAGGGACTCAGCGCCAACAGCAGAAGCAGCATCAGGGTAAATCGCATCGTGTTTTGAGGTATTGTTCTGCCTTAGGAGCGGCTAGTCTGTAGGCTTTTTGCCAGCAAATGCATGCCGAATCCAGGTCAAAGGTCTGTTCGTAGGCTAGCCCAAGGTTGAGCCAGGCGGCTGGTTGTTCGGGCTGTTTTTCAAGTATATTGGCCAAAGTCTTTTTTGCCTTTTCGGCTTCGCTTTTGGCCAAGCACATGGCGGAGCGGTTCAATTGAGCCAACAAGCGATACTCAGGCATTTGCTCTAAAGAGTCCAAGAGAGGTTCTGCTTCTTGGTGCCGGCCTGTTTGCAGCAAAACAGCAACGTAATTTAGTTGGTGCAAGGGCGATTCCGGATCTTGCTTAAAGGCTTTTTCAAAGCATACCAAGGCGGAGTCCAGGCGATTTACTTCTAAAAAATAGTGCCCCAATTCGGTCAAATAAGCGGGGGCGTTGCTCCGGGCCTGGGCAAGCATTCGGGCGGCGGCCTGCATATTTCCGGTTCTGCGTTTTAGGCGTGCCATTTCCAACCAAACGGAAGGTGTTCCTTTATTAATAGCCAAGGCTTTTTGCAGTGCCCATTCGCAGGAATCCATTTGCCTGCTTTCCAAATACAGACTGCCCAAGTAAAACCATGGCTCAAACCGGTGCGGTTCTTGTTCTACCGCTTGTTTAAAGTGGCGGGTTGCTGCCTCGTGCATGCCTTGCCTTAAAGCCATAAGGCCTAAGTAGCGGTAAATGCCGGGAAAATCTGCTTTGATTTGGAGGACTTTTTCGAAGGCATCCATGGCCTCCTGGTGCTTTTTTTGCCTTTCAAAGGCCACAGCCAAATTAAACCAAGCTTTTTCATCCAAGGGAAAATCTTGGGTCCATGCGTGTAGCATGGTTTCGGCTTTTTTGTATTCTTGATTGGCAAGGGCTTCCACGCTGGCCTGCCAACGCTCTTGGTCTTGCCTGCTTTGTTGAGAAAGTCCTATGTTAGGATTCAGCCAAGCAAAAAAGAGTAGGGTACAAACAACCCAAGAGTATGCCATTGGTTTTGCGCGCATGGGCGGCAAAGATAATAGACTGTCGGCATTTGGACAGGAGCTAAGGAAAGCAACTTTAGCGCAGGGAAGGTAAACCTCAGCTGATTTTAGGGCTCTAAGCCCATAAATTTACTTACGGCTTGGCCTTGATGGTTTATGATGAGTTCAAACTCGGTTGTGTCGAGCAAGGCATCAAAGTGCACGTAATGAGGATGGTCGGTATTGAATCGCGAAGCAAACACATCTCGATGAAGCACGTCTTGAATGGAACGGTGCAGCAATTCGGTGCAATAAAAAGTGGTGGTATCCGACAAATCAAATCCGTGATCGAAGGGAACCTTTTGGTCCAAATAATAACGAGCTCTTTTTGAAATATTCACCCGATTGCTGTAATCGGTTTTAAGCCTCAAAATCACCAACGTTTTGGCCACAGAAGTTGCGGTAAAGTGGTCTATGGTTTCTGCTTGCACGCCATCAAATCCGGAGAGGCCTTTAGAAACGGAATGAATGATCATCCAGTCTTTTTGACCTTTGGTAATAAAAGCGCAGTGGGAGAGGTTGTAATTCACCTCGTCCAGATTGGCAATAACGGAAGAAACAAAGCCTTCGCCTCGTCTAAGAATAATGTCGCCTTCTTGCAATACGTCCTTTTCCTCTTGGCTTAGTCTGTAGTTTGGGTCTGCCTTGACCTTTGCTTTGGTGCTGCCTTGATTAAACTGCAGGGCCAAATAACTGCCGGATGCCAAAAGAAAAAGGGCTAAGGCTGCAAGAAGCAGCTTAACCCTTTTCATACGTTACGGTGTTGGATTATTCAGCAGCAGCTTCTTCGCTTTCGCCTTCAACATCGCCTTCTTCCAAAGCACCTTCAAGTTCGGTCATGGCAGAATCCATGGAATTGGTGAGTTCTTCTTCGATTTCACCTAACATGTCTTCGCCTTCTCCGCCCATGTCCATTTCTTTGGGCTGGTTAACCAACCACTTGTCGCCACGCTTTACCAATTGAATATCGGAGGCAGCGTTTTCGGCGTCGCAGCAGAAAGAGCAAGTAGCAGTAGTATCGTTAGATACTTCACACTTCAAGTCTTTAACGTCGGTTATGGGAGAAGTACCGGAGTTCTTCATGAACTCGATGTTGGCTTTTGTTTCTTCTGTACCCAGAGCAGTAGCCTCATCCCATTTCTGGTCTTTCAACGCAGTTAGGTAAGAAGTAGCTGTGTTTTCAGGTCCGCTTCCACCACCGCAAGCTGCGAGGAGGGCGATTGCGGCAAATCCAAAGATTGCTTTTTTCATGATGTGTCTTGTTAAAAGTTTGTTAAAGCACTGGCAAAGAAAAACATATTTTTTCAATCTGCAAAAAAAAGATGAAATTCCTTTTTCGCTGTTTAACGGATTAATTTACAAGCTATTATTGTTTGACTTTTCCCCAATTTTTGATTCTTCCCCACGCCATATCCTGATCAAGTTGCTTCTATGCGTCCAACAAAGCAGCAAAGGCAGCAAAACTATAAAGACCCGGTCGGCAAAACTTGCCTCCGGAAACGTGAAAAAGGAGGCCGCCGCAAAACCAAACGCGGCCACCAAAGCGGCCAAAGAAACCATGCGGCTTATTGCCAATACCAAAGCAAATATGGCTAGTGCTATACCTGCCGATAGGGGAGATACACCCAACATGGCCCCCAAAAGGGTAGCAACGGCTTTCCCTCCTTTAAATCCTGCCCAAACAGGAAAAATATGTCCTAAGGCCGCCAAAAGGGCCAAGGGCCATTCGGGACTTACTAAAGTCCAACTTTGGGGCCAAGTGGAGCCAAAGGCAAAGGGCAGGCTTACCGCAGCAAGGCCCTTGGCAATGTCTATAACCAGCACCACCAAACCTGCCTTTTTTCCAAATTGGCGCATCATATTGGTAGCACCTGCATTGCCGCTACCGCCGGTCCTAACATCTTTGCGAAACCATAAGGCACTAAGCCAAACTGCCGTGGGAATGCTTCCTAAAGCATAGGCCATAGCCACCCAAATAATCCAAACTGCTTCTTCTGTCATGGCTTATTCTTCGCCGGGTTCGGGTGGTCCTGGGTCCTCATCTGCCTTGCCAAACTTTGATTTAAACCGATCAACCCTCCGTTTGGAGGAAGGGGTTACTGTAAGTTTGGTAGTGTTCTTTTCTATAAACTGGCGGTCTTTCACATCCAAGGTACGCAATATGTCGGTATAGGCCGATTGGTTGCTGTAAGTTTGCATAATCCCAGATTTGTACTGGAAATAGTACCAATTGTTGGAGTCAATTTCGAGGTACAGGGAAAACTGGTCGCCGGCCGGTTTGCGGTTTAAGTCCATCATGATTGGCAGGGTTTTTAAGCTTTGCTTCTCATTAAAAACCAATACCCCTGAGGTTCCTTCAAATTGCAAGGCTCTATGAGCCTTTGACCAACTGAGTTTCACGTCGTCCAAAACCAAGGTTCGCTCCAATTCTTTGGGCATGCGCTTAAACAGCCCCTCCGGTGTAATCTCAGAAAAGGCTTTTTCGGCTGCGGTGGAGTCCAAAAGGCCCGAAAGGTCCTTTTGCAGCTCCTGGTCCCGCAGGTTTATCCCCATGGTATTGATTTTTTTGAGCTCCTCGGCAATATACACCAGCATACTTGGCGGGAAGGGGAAATGAATGCTCAGGGTAAGGTTCAGTTCCGTGGAATCTGCATCCGGATAGTACCGTATATTGCCCGCAGCTTTAAGCTCTACCTGGCCCATTTTGGAGCCTAAATCCATGCGCCCCTCTCCATAACTGGTGCAATTCCCGGTGTGGAACGACAAATAGGGCCCCGGCAGCATGCGGTTTTCTAATTTTTCCATGGTGCCTACCCGGAATTCCCGGTTCTTTTTGTCATACTTGAGAAAACCATCCACTTTCAACACCTCATAGTCCGAAAAGCTGTGTTTGGCACTAAAAATGGCCGGATAAAGTCCGGTAGAGTCACTGGCAAACAAAAAGCCGTTATACAAATCTATGTTGTCGTCGTTTTTGGGATCTGCCGGTATGGGAATAAGGATATTGTTGGGGTCGATTTCGGTTTCAAAACGCAGCCACTCGTTTTGCATATTGCTGCAGCTGTGCATGATTTTAACGTAGCCGTCAAAGGTTAAGAACTCTTCGTCTCCCCGGAGTTTCACATTTCCCTTAAAGCCAAAATGTGGACTCATGCTAAAGTCGGCGATTTGCTCCACTTTACCCTCCGCCACAGTAACGTCGTTCTCGCAATCGATGGTATGCAAATGTATGGTTTGACCTTTGCCCATTTCGTCTACGTAGGTATAGTCACCCGAACCGGTGTAGCGGTGGCTAGTATGCATTTGAATGGTGGCATTCTTCAATACATGCCTGCGTTCTTCTTTTCCTATCCATACTTCTGCCGAGGGAATGGGATCAAAAACGGCATTTCGCTGAATCGATACTTTTTTGTCGTCCGGCTTAATGCGTGCATCGGCAATGTCAATGTGCTCTACCCCTTCGCAAAAAATGGTTTTGCTTGTGTTCACAAACTTGGCAATGGGTGCCACAAAGGCTAAGGAGTCCATTTTAGGGTCGGTGGAGACAAATAGGGCTCCTTTTAAGCCCAAGTCGTCTACCCGTTCTGAGTTCATGTCCACCTCGTTTCTGTCCATATACCACTCCAGCTCCTCCATGTACGCTTTGAAATCGTTCATGGGAAAATCCACATAGGTTTCGTCGGAGTTGGATCGGAAAATGCCTTTTCGGCCAACAAAGGTTACGTCGGAGTTTACATTGTCTGTCCGCAAGGCCACATTTGCCGTATCGGATCCGCCAATTTGGTCCTTCAAAGCAAAGCTGGTGGTGTCGCTTCGGAAATCATCGGCTTTGTATTGAAAAATTTCCGATTCCATTTCGGCAGTACCAAAATCCATGAGACCATCTCCGGTTAAGCCCGCAGGACTAAGGGTTACTTTACCGGTCAGTACGGTTTCGCCCTCATACATTTCCAAGGGTTTTCCGGAGTCTTTGGCCTCCAATTTGTCGTTTTGGGGCTCCCAATGCACGTACACGTCTTGGGCTTTTACGTCCGGGGTTTCTATTGCTCCTTTCGATTTTTTAATCCCGAATTTATAGGCCATGGTGTTCATGGAGTCTAAGTAAAACTTAAAATCGGTAGACCACATTTGTGAGGTTAAATACTCCAGTTGTCCTCCGCCACGTATGCCTTTATGCGACAAGCTAAGGGTATCTTTAAAGGTACCTTTGCCGCCATAGGCAGGTAGTCCTTCTTCACCGGTAACTCGCTCAAAGCCCAAAGAGTAATCTTTTTGTACGCTTAACTTCTCTTTTAAATCCGGGAATATATTGCTTACAAAAGTACCCTTCAGCTGTATTTGCTCGGTTTGGAAGTTGTCCAAACTATCCAGGGTAAAGGGATCCAACTTAAAATATACTTGGTCGCGCTTGTACACGCCGCCTTCAATCTCCGGGCGATCGTAATAGGTATAGGACTCTCTTTCGCTAATCAATCGCGGGTATTCCGACATAGATTTTACTCCGGACTTGTTGCCTGGCGCGTCAACCAATAATTCGCCGCGTAAGTCTTCAATTACCGTTCTTACAAACCTCAGGGGTTGTAGGCCCATTTCGTTCTTGGTGAAACTCTTTACGGCCATTTTAACTGAGTCCACATTGGTAAGGGTAACTTTAAACAGGTCGTAATTGAAGTCGAAATCTTTACCGAATATCCCAAATTTACCGGCCTCAATCACTCCGCTGAAACTAAAGTCCCGGTTTTTGCGCAACTCCACCTTTTGGTTTTCCGGATAAATGAATACAGCCTGACTATCCGATAAGGTGATACGGGCCACGCCTGCCAAATCCAAACGGTAGTCCTTTAAGGACAAGCGGGCGTTGTCGGCGTTAATGACCGATTCAAAAGAGATTACATCGAAGTCTTTGAGTCCCGCTCTGGCAAAATAATAATCGTATAAGCGCTCCCTTACGGTTACGGTTTGGGTCTCTGATTCATAGGAAATCAAACCAATAATGCTCATGCGTATGAGCAGCAAACGTACCTGATGCGGATCGGTTTTCATGTATTTAGAAAACTCAATCGCTTTAAATTTTTTAGGCATGTCGTTGGCCTTCAAAAAATTGAACATCACCGTTACCGGATGCACGTGGTCCAAACCCCGCAAACGTTCGTCGTGTACCTCGCTGTAATAATTGGCCGATTGAAATACCGCTTTGTTTTCTGCACTGCCCTTGGCCATGGATATGCGAATAAAATCTTGATCCATACGCCAATACAAGGCCTCAAAAAACATGTCCACCTTATGATAGGTGTTAAAAAAGGGCGTTTGAACGCTTCCATCGCCAATCCTAAGCAAGGAGAGTTCCCGCTCCTCGGCCAAAAATTTAATTTGTAGCCCCGGATGAAAAATGGAATCCTCCTCTAAATACATGGTTACCGAGGCTTCTTGCGAAGCCAGCCTTTCTTCTCCAATAGAATAAGAGGTACTTGCCGTTTTTAGAAATACTTCCCCCTGCCGCTTAAAATATAAATAGGCCGGCAAATCAGGCGTTCCTTTGGCAATAAACCGGGTGCCGTAAAACGAAAACCCGCCCTCGTAATCCACATCCGGCCGGATGTCCTCCATTCGAAACCGCTTGCTGTAGGAATCGAATTTGGGGTAACGCGAATCCCTATGCTCCCCGGTGGCAGTTAGTTTCTCTTCAAAACTTCCCATCAAAGGCTCCGAAAAATAGTCTTGATGCACAAACATCACCGAATCGGCAGTAAAGGTGGTGCGACGCATGTTCAAATTCACACGGTTTAGCTCGGCATATACTTTGTCGCGCGCCAACTCATTCCGGTCGTAATACATGCGGCCTCCCTCAATATTGGCCTCTTCCTCTAAAGGTAAATACCACAAATGCGTGCCCTCAATAACGGTTTGGTCGTGCTGCGACTTGGCATGTAGGTCCACCTTTGGTCCTTCAACGGTAACTTCTCCGTTTTGGATAGACAAATAGGCATCTCCAGAAAAAGACCAGGTGTGCCCCGACGACTGATACACTATGTTTTCGGCAAAATACTGTTCCGAAAACTCCAAAAACTTTTGAAACACACTGGGCGACTCTTCCTTTAGTACATGCCTAGCCACCGGAAGCCACTCATGGTATACATTTAAGGTAGTGTTGGGTCGCTTGGAAAAGGCCACGGCGGTGCGCACATAAAACTCATAATGCGCAGACCGCATGCGCTTTTTTTCCATTTGGTTTCCAAAAACCACAAAACTGTCTTTTATGGCCTGAAAGGTGGTGCCCATCATAACGTCTTCCGCCCCTTTCATGAACTCCTTAATGTCTTTGTCGTTCATGCCGTTGCTCATTCTATCCTCCAGGGCCTTTAATAAGCTTTCGGTATCGTTGGGCAGACCTTGGCCCACCAAACCTAAAGTAAACATCCAAAAGAGCAGAAAAACTAAACGCATGCAACTTATTTTTGGCAGACCAACAACAACCACTCCTCCTGCTGTTGCTTTTCCATTAGGCTTAGTCCATGCTCCTTTAGGGCATCCAATAAGGGAGCAACTTTGGATTCTAAAATGCCACTCAAAAGCAAAAAGCCACCCGGACAAAGCAGTTTGGTGTAGGCCGGCAATTGCTCTAAAATAACATGCAATTGTATGTTCGCCAAAATCAAATCGAGCTTTGCTTCACCTTCGGGAGGTTCAGCCGCACAAATCAATTCCATCCGTTCGGCTCTAGGCTCTTTGCTGCGCAAGGTTTCTGCACTGGCAATCGCTTTTGGGTCATTGTCAATGGCCCAAACTTTTTCGGCACCAAAGCGCAAGGCAATACAAGCCAAAATACCGGTGCCGGTGCCCATGTCCAGTACTCTTTTGCCGGCCACCTTGCCGGGTAGCCAGGCCGCCATCATACGCGTGGTGGCATGATGTCCCGTACCAAAGGCCATGGCTGCTTCCACCACAAATTCTTCTTCTACTTCGGTCATGGCCTCATGAAAGGCAGCCCGAATGCCAATCGCATCCGAAATCTTAACCGGCGCATAACTCGCTTCCCAAACGGCATTCCAATTGGTCTCCCCCATATGGCTTAAGCGCCACTCTACCAAAAAGGGAATAGATTCCATTATGGATTGTATTTTCTCTCCTTCCTCGCTGGCTTCCGGACGTGAGGCTTGCCACCAGCCATCCTCCTCTTGACTAAAGGCATCAAAGCCATGCGGACTCAACAAGGCGGGCACTATGTTTTCCCAGCCCGGTGTCTCCGCTTTGTAGTGCACTACCTCAAAGGTCATAATGAGGATTGGCTTGTACAATTTGCAAAAAGTCTGCCGCCTTTAAGGAAGCTCCACCAATGAGTCCACCATCGATGTCGGTTTGACCGAACAACTCGGCGGCATTTTCGGGTTTTACGCTGCCACCATACAATATCCGAATCGTTTCGGCGGCAGATTCACCAAATTTTTTGGCCCAGACCCTACGAATAAAGGCGTGCATTTCCTGAGCTTGAAAAGGCGATGCCGTTTGTCCGGTTCCAATAGCCCAAACCGGTTCGTAGGCAATGACCAATGTTTGCAAGGCCTCCCCGTCAAAACCTTCGGTGGCCTCCTCTATTTGGTGGCGCACCACTTCCATATGGTTGCCCGATTCTCTTTCTTCTAAGGTTTCTCCCACGCACAAAAAGGGAGTCAAATCCTCTTCTAAGCAGCGTTCCAGCTTTTGATTAAGCACTTTGCCGGTTTCGCCAAACAGTTGCCTACGTTCGCTGTGGCCTATCAAAAGCCCTTGGGCCCCGCAAGCCTTAAGCATGGATACCGAAAGCTCCCCTGTATACGCGCCTTGCGCAGCAGCAGCAGCATTTTGCGCGCCCAGCTTAACCGGACTTTGTGCCAAGGGTTCGGCCAAAAGACTCAAATGTGTGGCGGGGGGAAAGACCCAAACCTCGGACTCCGCCTTGCCCAAGCCACTCAAGATTTCCTGGACCAAAGCCAAACCCTCCTTAGGATGGGTGTGCATTTTCCAATTTCCTGCTACTAAATGTGTGCGCATGCCTAGCTATTTTGAGCAAAGGTAGCATTCGTAGGCTTTTTTTGGGGCCCTTCTTTCTAGAGGTTTTAGTATGCTAACCGGCCCTTGCTCCGGGCTCCCTCGTCACTAAGCCGCCCTGCGGGGCTGCGGTAGCTTACCCGAAGGGTCGGGACCGCTTCCTCGCCCTCGCAGGGCTGGCTTAGTGCCATCGGGCGGCCCTCCGTGGGGCCGGGGGGGCCATTCTATGGGGTTTTCTGTTCTTTTTGTTTCTTGACTTTCGTACTCGAAGCGAGATCTCTGCCCCCGATGGAGCGCAATAGCTGGCCACCGTCGCGGTCCGGAAGGCCGTGCAGCGAGGAGGCGACCACAGGAAGCCCCCGGAGCGCCGGCCAGCCGTGACCGGGACGGGGGACACTATGCGGGACAGCGGGATTAAGGCCCCCAAAAAAAAACCTTTTAACGTTTCAAAACAGCTTCCTTCTTGCGCAAAACCTATTTTTGAAAGAAAATCGCATGAAACAAGTATTGTTAGGCCCGTCCGGCTTGCGGGTGTCTGAGCTTTGCCTTGGAACTATGACTTTTGGTACCGCTTGGGGCTTTGGTGTGGATTATGCCGGCTCTAAGTCCTTGTTGCACTGTTTTTTGGATGCCGGCGGGAATTTTGTAGATACCGCCAATCTCTACACCGAGGGCATCAGCGAGGCTTATCTGGGCCGCATGCTGAAGCAATCCGGACTCCGCAAGGAATTGGTGCTGGCTTCCAAATTCAGCCTCAAAACCTCCCAATGGTCGCCCAATACCGCCGGAAACCACAAAAAGAATATGGTGCAATCGGTCGAAGAAAGCCTCAAACGCCTCCAAACCGATTACTTGGACATTCTTTACCTCCATGCTTGGGATTTTACCATAAGTCCTGAGGAGCTGATGTATAATTTGGAGCAATTGGTAAGGTCGGGTAAGGTGCTCCATACGGCCCTTTCCGATGTGCCGGCTTGGGTGTTTTCGGCCTGCATGACCTTGGCTTCCGAACGCCATTACAGTCGGCCTGTGGCCTTGCAGGGCGAATACAGCCTCCTCAACCGCGATATGGAACGCGATATGATTCCGGCGGCCTGTCATTTTCAAACGCCTGTATTGGCTTGGGGAGTCTTGGCCGGTGGCGCATTCAGCGGCAAATACCTCCGCGGAGAATCGGGCAGGGTGCCGGAGCATAGCCTGCGCCGCAGCGAAAAGGCCGAGCGTTTGGCTCGCTTGCTCGATAAGCAATCCAAGGCCCTAGGTGTACCGGCGGTGGCTTTGGCTTTGCGTTGGGCCATGGATGGTCCCGGAAAGGTAATTCCTATAGTGGGGGCACGAAATGCCGAGCAGCTGAAAGAGTCTATGCAGGCTTGCGCAATCGATGCCTTGGACAAGGAATTTCTTCAAGAATTGCAGGATGCCTCCGCCATAACTTATGGCTTTCCGCACGAATTTTTGCTGGGTGACCAAGCACGGCAATTGCAGCTGGGCGAAAGGCCCGAGGAACTCTTACCTTTGCCTCAAGCTTACCGCAACATAAAAGACAAACCATGGCAAGGATAAAATTGCAACCGCCCGAAAAGGTATTGTTTCGGATGGAGATGCCGGTGCGCATCACCGATTTAAACTATGGGGGCCATGTAGGAAACCATTGTTTCCCGGCCTATTTGCACGAAGCCCGCTTGGCTTTTTTAAAGGCTTTGGGCTATTCGGAAATGGATGTGGAAGGCTATGGACTTATTATGGCCGACTTGGCCTTGCAGTTCCGCTCCGAACTGTTTCATGGCGAAACCTTAATCGTAGAACTGGGCATTTCTGCCTGGAACATTATGGGCTTTGAATTGTGCTACCAACTCAAAACCAAAGCCGATGAACGCCTCGTTGCCTTGGCTACCACCCAAATGGTTTGTTTCGATTACAAGGAGCGCAGCATGAAAGCCTTGCCCTCCGGTGTTCGTGAAAAACTGGAACAATGAAGTTCGGCTTTTTAAACTACGCCCGGGTAAACGATCGGCCCGAGTTGCGTCAATTCATTTACCGCACCGAACAGGAAGCGCGTGAAATGGAGGAGTTGCTGACCCAAGCTCAGGTTCCCTTTGAATGCCTACACGATGCCAACCACAGCCGCTTTTGGTTGGTTCGGATCGATAAAAAGGATTTTGACGCAGCTTACCATTGCAATATAGAGGTTAAAAGCCGTCATAAATCCGCCTTGATTGCCGATCCGGTCTTGCGCTATTTTTTATTGGCTTTATTTGGTATTGCCCTAAGTCTGGCGCTGGTTGGGGCCTTAGTTAAGGAACTTTCGTAAAAGCAGCCAAATGAGCAACATGCCAACTGCCGAGGCCAATAACAGCCAAACCTTTTCCATGCCTTCCGGGTAATTCAAGGGGCGCCTAGGATCAAGTTCCCTTAGCTCTCCTTTGGCTATGGCCTGTGCCGATGCTTCGTCGGCAAAATCCTTGCGGGGAATTTGCCTGTCCAGTTTGGCGATTTCTTCTTCCCAACTTAAGCGACTGGCAATAACGTACGCATCGCTTTGCCCCAAACTTGGTCGCCGCCGGCTTCTGCCGCAATAATGCGCCGTTAATTTTCCGCTTAAACTGTCTTTTTGGGCATAGACCAACCAGGTTTCGCCCGGCACAAAAGGAACGCGGCATAAGCTGCTGCAATCGTGTCGAATGGCTAGGGTAGAGGAGGCCACCCCATGGTACAGACGTCCGCCACTGAACCAAGCCATGCAATGGGTTTGACCGGTTTGGATGGAGTCCACCCGACCCACAAAAATCAAATCGTTCGATTTCAAAACTTCTTGCAAAGACCAATCCGGCAACACTCCGGCGCAATCGCAGGCATGCAGCTTAGGAGTGGAAACCCAACCAAGGCATGCAAGGATAAGGGCAAGAAATAGCTTCATAGGCTCAAATGGCTTTCCGGGTTTTGGGTCCGTACAAAATGCATGGCTTCCTCCATAAGCGGGTGCATGTATTGGTCCTCAGAAACAAAGGGAACCAAGCTTCTAAACCTTTGATGCAATTGTTCCAGAGGAGGGCTACTTTGTTTGGGCCGCCTAAAATCCAGGGCCTGAGCAGCGGTCAACAGCTCCAAACCCAAAACGGACTCGGTATGTTCCACCATATGCAGGCATTGCAGGGCAGCATTGGCGCCCATGCTCACATGGTCTTCTTGGCCCTTGCTGCTGTCAATGCTGTCTACGCTGGCCGGTGTAGCCAATTGTTTGTTGTAGCTCACCAAAGAAGCCGCACTGTATTGCACAATCATAAAACCGGAATTTAAACCGGGTTTGGCCACCAGGAATTCGGGGAGTCCTTGTTGGCCATGAAGTAGTTTATACACCCTCCGTTCGCTGATATTCCCTAGTTCGGCAACGGCCAGTTTAAGCTGATCTGCCGCCAAGGCCAAGGGCTCTCCATGGAAATTTCCTGCCGATATGATTTTGTCCTCTTTAGGAAAAATCAAGGGATTGTCGGTCACGGCATTGAGTTCGGTCCACAGGCAATGCCGCACTTGATCCATTACGTCAAAGCAGGCACCATGCACCTGTGGAACACAACGAAAGGCATAGGGGTCTTGTACTTGTTTTCGCTCAAGCTGTTGCAATTCGCTGCCTTTCAATAAGGAGCGGATGGAAGCTGCGCATGCCTGTTGCCCCCGATGCGGCCTTAGGTCATGTACTAAGGCATCGAAGGGGGAGCTGTGGCCCATCCAAGCTTCTATGCTGAGGGCCGCCAACCAATTGGCCCAATTGCCGCTTTTTTCGGCACGATGCAGGGCGTGCAAACATACCGCCCCCATAAATTGAGTGCCATTGAGCAAGGCCAATCCTTCTTTGGCCTGCAGTTGTCGAGGCTTAAGGCCATGCTGAGCAAATAAGGTGTCGGGTGCAAAAAGTCCATTTTTGGTTTCCAGTTTTCCTAGCCCAATCAGGGGCAATACCAAATGGGCCAAAGGGGCTAAATCGCCGCTGGCGCCTAGGCTTCCTTGACGGGGAACCCAGGGAATCCAATCCCTGTTGTACAATTCCAGGAGCAATGCCAGGGTATCGGGATGGATGCCTGAATGGCCCTTGGACAGCGATAATATTTTAAGGGCGAGCATGCTGCGGCTTATTTCGCGCTGCAAAGGAGCTCCGGTACCGCAGGCATGAGATTTTACTAAGTTTTCTTGAAGAACAGACAAGGACTCCTTATCGATTTTTTCTTGGCATAAAGCGCCAAAGCCGGTGTTGATTCCGTAAAAGACAGCTTGGTCTTTACTCAGTTTCTGGTCAAGGTAGTCCCGGCAATCGCTTACTTGATTCCAAACTTCTTGGCTAAGACTAAGTTTTGTGTTTTCTAGGCTTAACGAACAAAGGCTTTGCCAATCCAGCGGTTCTGTGCCTACTTCAATGTGTGCCATAATATCCTTGGTTTATCCTTTCTGCAAATTCGGCATCGCTCAAGGTAACTTTTTCTCCGCTTTCCATGGTTTTGATTTGGATGCTCCGTTGGGCCAATTCTTCCGAACCTAAAGAGCAAACAAAGCGTGCGCCTTGGCTGTCGGCATATTTCATTTGCTTTTGAATTTTGGCTGCCTCCGGATAAAGTAGGGTGGTATGGCCTGCTTGCCTTAGTTTTTCCATCCAAGAAAGTGCTTTAAGCGCCCCGGGACGATCAAAATGCAAAAAGAAAAAGTCAGGGCCTTGCTGAATTTCCTTGGGCCACGCCTGTTGTGCCTCCAAGATATCGTAGATGCGCTCGGCGCCAAAACTCACCCCAATTCCCGACCGGCTGTTGAGGCCAAACATTTCGGTGAGGTTGTCGTAACGGCCACCACCGCCTAAGCTTCCCATGCCGCTCCCCGGCAGGGTGACTTCAAAAATGCAACCGGTATAATAGTCCAGCCCCCTCGCCAAACAAGGGTTGAACACCAATTGAGTAGCTCCGGCCAAGGGGCCGGGGGCTAAACTCAACTCAAAAACCTCTCGTAAAGCGTGTATGGCTTCGCTTCCGGCTTGGGTTTGACCAATGTAGGGCGCCATGAGTTCGGGAGTATCTCCACTTCCCAAGGCCAAAATGGGATCCAACATGCGGATTTGGTCCACCGAAAAGCCCTCTTTTTGTAATATCTCTTTAATGGTGTCCAAAGGGAGCTTATCCATTTTGTCTAAAGTCACCGTAAGGGCACGCAGCTGCTCAGGTGCTTGAATGGCCTCGGCCATACCGGCTAAAACTCCTCGGTGGTTGATTTGGATTTGAATGTTTGGGAGGCCCAATCGCGCAAAACCCTCTGCATACATGCGGATCATTTCGGCTTCCAAAAACAAGGAGTCGCTGCCTAAAACGTCTACATCGCATTGATAAAACTCGCGGTACCTTCCTTTTTGAGGACTATCGGCCCGCCAAACCGGCTGCATTTGGTAACGTTTAAAGGGGAAACTAATCTCGTTTTGGTGCTGAGCCACAAAGCGAGCAAAGGGAATGGTAAGGTCGTAGCGTAAAGCCTTTTCGCTCAATAGAGCCAGGTGCTTTTTAGCGTCGGGGGATTGTCCCTCTGCCAAAACAGGGCTTAATTTCTTAAAAAAGTCTCCGGAATTAAGGACCTTAAAAATGAGCCGATCGCCTTCTTCGCCGTATTTACCGGTTAGGGTTTCAAGCAATTCCATAGAAGGAGTTTCAATCGCTTGGTATCCGAATTCCAAAAAGAGGGACTCCAAGGTTTGAAACAAAAAGCGTCTTCGACGCATTTGTTCCGGTCCGAAATCGCGCATCCCCTTGGGTGTATTTGCCTGAATTTTAGCCATGTATTTCTTTTGTGTCGAATTGCTTTGAGGGCGTAACGCACAACGCCATTTCGGCTACGAAATTACAATCCTTTGGGGAATAAGTAGGGACGTAGCATACTACGTACCTACTGCGCCTCTACAATCGAAAAGCCTTCGGCAAGCGCATCGATGGCCACGGCCATTTCTATATCTTTTTGGGTGATTTTTCCACCCGCATCATGGCTGCACAAATTTACCGTTAGTTTATTGTAGCTGTTGCACCAATCGGGGTGATGTTGTTTTTGCTCGGCCATTTGAGCAATGGCCTCCATAAATGGCCAAAGACTTTTGAAATCATGGGCCTTCCATTTCTTCTGTATCCCCTGTTTTGTGCTTTTCCACCCTTGGGGTATTTGGTTTGTATGCATACAAAATTTTGAATGGGTCTTGCGATAAAGGAATTTCCTCCACCTCCTCGCTTATTTCGGGCAAGGGTATCCCTGCTTTTTCCATGGCGCGCACCTCGCGGTATACCGAGCCATTACCCTCCGTTTCCGGTTCCTCTTCCCAAGCATACGTTCTTCGCTTGGGCAAACGGCTGCGGTGATAGACCGCCATGATTAAGCCTGCGGCAGCTCCTGCTCCATGGCTTTCAAAGCTCATGGTTGGGTCTATGGGCAAAAGCCCCCAAACCAAAGACCCGTAAAGAAAAATGGTAAGTAGACTCAATGCCACCAGTCGATAATTCTTCCCAACTATTCCGGAAGCTACCAAAAAGGCAACATAACCATAAACGATGCCGCTAGCTCCAATATGAAAATTATCGCGGGCTACCAGCCAGGTCCAAAAGCCACCCAACAGCCAAACCGCTGCGGTGGTAGACCAAAACAAGCGTGGAAAGCTAAAGCGAAACAGCAAACCCAATACCACCAAACTGCTCAAATTGCCCCACAAATGACTCACCGAACCATGCAATAAGGGCGTGGTTAATATGCCATACAAATGGCTTATATCTCGCGGGAAAAGTCCCAACCTTGCATATTGCGTTTCAGTTCCGGGTGCTACCAAAAAACCGGCCACCATGAGCATGGGCAAAAGCAAGGCCGGCAAAATAAGCGCCAGTAAGGATTTTTTTGTTGTTTCCACGCCAAGGTATACGCAAGCAAGGCTATTTTGTTTTTAGACTTCCAAATAGTTTAAGTCTTTGCCGAAACTTTCTTTCAAATAGGCCGCAGAAAGCGCCGCCAAACCGATGCATAGGCCCCCTACCACCAATCCGGCATCCACGGCCGTCCAGCCCTCCAAGCCCTCAAGCCATTTAAAACTAAGGGTTATGGGTACCACGGCACCACGTACCATATTGGGTACGGTATTGGCTACCGTGCTCCGAATGTTGGTGCCAAACTGCTCGGCGGCTACCGTAACAAACAAGGCCCAATAGCCAGTGCCAATTCCCAGCATAAAGGTCAGCCCATAAAAGAAGTTGGCATCGGCTCCCTTAGATTCAAAAAAGTAAACATAGCATACCGCAGCGCAGAGCATTAAATACGCGCCAATGACCTTAAGGCGACTCCGAAACCATTGAGAAAATAAGCCGGCAAGCAAATCGCCGATGGACAAACCGATATAGCAATACATTACCGCCGGACCGGTTTCAATGCCCCCTTTAAACTGAAATATGGGATCGAAATAGTTGACCGACAAATTCACCAAAACTCCAACGGCAAACCATACCGGCAAACCCAAGCAAATACAAGCCATATAACGCAAAAAGCGCTGAGGAGAATTAAAGAGCATCCACACCTTGCCTCGGCTTACCTTGGAGGCTACGGCCTGCTTGTACATGCCACTTTCCAATGTTCCCAAGCGCAGCACCAACAGCGCCAAGCCCATTAAGCCACCCACCCAGTACGACAGCTGCCAATTATCGCCCAGATCGGCCACCAAATAGGCTACAACCGCCCCAAGAGCGCCAAAAGTCACCACAATCATGGTGCCGTAACCCCTGCGATTTTTGTCCATGATTTCGCTAATGAGGGTAATTCCGGCACCCAACTCACCGGCCAAACCCAGCCCGGCAATGAATCGAATAGCGGCATAGGAGTTTAAGTCCCACACATAAGCGTTGGCAATATTGGCCAAACTATAAATCAAAATAGAGCCAAACAAAATCCTCAAACGCCCGAGCCGATCACCCAATATGCCCCAGAACAAGCCACCGAGGAGCATACCTATCATTTGCCAATTAAAAAGGATAACCTCCTGCGCCTTTATTTCCTCTAGGCTTAGGCCCAAGTCCAACAAACTGGCCTCTTTAATCACCTGAAAGAGCACCAAGTCGTAGATATCTACAAAATAACCCAAAGCAGCCACAATAATAATTTGCAGCTGATTTCTTTGAATAATAGAACCCGAACTTCCCATAGCAATAGTGTTGTACGAATCTACCAAAATTCCATCCCATCGGCTTCATTTTGGCCAATAAGCAGCCGTCCATTCCGGACCGAAGAATGGAAAAATACCGCAAATACCAAAGAGAATAAGCATAAATTCCATACATTTCCGACCATGAAAGGCATACACCGCGAAGGATTTTCTTGGATTTTTAAATCCCTGTTGATTTTGGTTCCATTGCTCATTATAGCTTGGCTTTGGCCCCTTATTCCTGCATGGTTGGCTTGGGGCATAAGTGTGCTCGGTATATTTTGGCTCGTGGTTCTAATTCAGTTTTTTCGAGTTCCCATTCGACGCTTTGATCCCCATCCCGATTTTGTATTGGCCCCTGCCGACGGCAAAGTGGTGGTGGTAGAAAAGACCCGAGAAAACGAATGGTTGGATGAGGATTGCATGCAAATTTCCATTTTTATGAGTCCGGTGAATGTGCATATCAACTGGTATCCCATTGACGGAAAGATTGCCTATTCGGCTTACCATCCCGGAAAGTATTTGGTGGCATGGCATCCCAAAAGCAGCGAATTAAACGAACGGAGCAGTGTAGGCATGGAAGGGCGGCAAGGGCACCGCATCTTATTGCGGCAGGTGGCCGGAGTTTTAGCTCGAAAAATCAAATGCTACGCAGAAGAAGGCAAGCAGGTGCGGCAGCAAGACCAAATGGGCTTCATTAAGTTTGGGTCAAGAGTCGATCTGTTTTTACCTGCCGACAGCGAAATTTTGGTTCAACCGGGCCAAAAGACCATGGGAGGCGTTACCGCCTTGGCGCGTTTGCCTTAGGTTTATAGCACGAGGGGAGGGGCAGGAACAGTTTTGAGCAAGAGCAAGAGTTTGGAGGGTAGCGACGCATTGCTATGCGTCGCAAGAACGTAGATCCGCAAAA
>CAZJFM010000011.1:0-7540 GCA_964545365.1 uncultured Candidatus Competibacteraceae bacterium
TTACGGCTATATGGCGGCCTTAGGAAAATTCAATCCGGGTGATGAAACCACGGTGCGGGTGATGCGCGGGAAAAAAGAGTTGGAGTTTCCTTTAAGTTTCTAGAAAACTTCCTATGGGCGACGGGCCAGGGATGGAGCCCGGGAGCGGGCCTAAGGGCGGCTTGCGGAGCCACGCCTGAGGAAGTGGAGCTTTGCGGAACTACCGGAAGGCATGGCACCGCTAGCCGGCCGCCAGGCCCCGAAGGGCGAGAGCCCGTAAGGCCCCCAAAGGGTAAGAATGATTTAACCCCATTTTGGTGGGCAATTAGTCTTGGAAATGCCTAATATTGAGGGTAATTTCTAAGCTATGCGTACAATTTTCATGCTTGGGCTGCCGGCCCTTCTTCTTGTTGTTGGTGAGCTTCAGGCTCAAGGCGTAAAAATTTCTTCGAGCCCGGGTACGCCGGACAGTTCGGCCATTTTGGAGCTGGATGCCAGCGATCGTGGCTTCTTAATTCCGCGCATGAGTCAGGTTCAGCGGGACGCCATTGTGAATCCTGCGGTGGGGCTGCAAATTTTCAATACCACCAGCGATTGTGTGGATATGTATTTTAACTCCGGTTGGTCTTCCATTCATTGCGGTTGCTCTCAGAGTCCGTCGGCTCAGTTTAGCCTGTCTTCCAATCCGGCAGGCACCGGGAATCCGGTTACGGCCACGGCCCAGCAAGTTGGTTCTTCGAGTTTTCAATGGAGTTTTGCTTCCGGCAGCCCCTCTTCCGGTTCGGGCTCTAGCGCAACAAGTACTTGGTCAAATGCAGGGAGTTACCAAATAAGCTTAACGGTAACCGACAGTGCCGGCTGCAGCGACAGTTCGAGCCAGACCTTGGTGGTAAATGCCTGTTCCAATGGAAGTCAGACCTTTAATCATACGGGTGGAATACAAATTTGGACGGTGCCGGCCAATGCCTGCAACGTAACCATTTTGGCGGAAGGTGCGCAGGGAGGAAACGGTCAATCGGGCGGTACCGGAGGCAATGGCGCTTCGATTCAAGGTACCTTTAACAACTTAAATCCCGGCGATTTGCTGATTGTGGTGGTTGGCGGAAGGGGAAATTCCGGAGTTTCCGGTAACTCTTCCCGCGGCGGTGGCGGCGGTGGCGGCAGCTTTGTATATACCCAAGCCAACAATACGCTGTTGATTGCTGCCGGCGGTGGCGGTGGTGGTGGTTTCATTAGTGGAAATGGGGGACCCGGGCAGAGCGGAAGTTCCGGAGGAAATGGGGCTTCGGGAAGTGCCGGAGGCACCAATGGAAATGGAGGCGGTATTGTTACTACCAACGGTTACGATGGAGGTGGAGGCGCAGGCTGGCTGAGCAACGGAGGTTCGAATGCCCAGGCCACCGGGGGTAGAACCCGCACCAATGGATGGACCGGAGGTTCGGCCAACGCATATAATCCTACAGGGGTAAATGGAGGCTTTGGCGGCGGTGGCGGAGCCGAGCATGGCGCCGGTGGCGGCGGTGGTTACTCCGGAGGCGGCGGTGGCCGCAATGGGAACCCTTACGGAGCAGGCGGTGGTGGAAGCTTTAATGGCGGAAGCAACCAAAGCAACCAGTCCGGAATTAGGACTGGCCATGGGCGTATTGTATTTACTTGGAATTAAAAAATATGCGTTACTTACTTTCGGTTGTTTTACTCGGGCTTCTGTCCAACTCGGTATGGGCTCAAGGCGTAAAAATTTCTTCGAGTCCGGGTACGCCCGACAGTTCGGCCATTTTGGAGCTGGATGCCAGCAATCGTGGCTTTTTGCTGCCTCGATTGAGTACGGCACAGCGAAACGGCATCAACAATCCTGCGGTGGGTTTGCAGATTTATAATACCACCTCGCAGTGTGTGGAAACTTATTTTCCATTGGGCTGGAGGGCTACGGGGTGCAACTGCGTTCAGTTTCCCAATACCGGCTTTTCGTTTCAACCGGCGTTTCCCTCGGCGGGTGCTGCGGTGCAGTTTTCGGCAGCAGATACCAACCAATCGTATCAGTGGTCTTTTGCTTCCGGAACTCCGGCCTCGGACACCGTTTGGAATCCGAGCAGCACCTTTGCCAATGCGGGCAATTATCAGGTAACCTTGGTGGTTACGGACAGCTTGGGCTGTAGCGATTCAAGTACCCAAACGCTGAACGTACAAAACTGTCCGTTGAATGTGCCGGATCCGGGTTTTACCATGAGTCCAAATCCGGCAGGAAACGGACAAACGGTGAACTTTAGCCCAAATACGCTTAGCGGCGTAAGTTACAGCTGGACCTTTGGATCAGGCACGCCCGGCAGTTCCATTTTGGCCGCTCCAAGCGCCGTTTGGAGTCAGGCCGGAACCTACTCCGTAGGTTTAACGGTAACCGATTCGGCCACGGGATGTACCCAAACCAGCAGTCAAAACATTACCATAAACAATTGCGTGACGGGAGGCTCAGCAAACTTTCTGTATACCGGAAATATAGTCTTGTGGTCGGTACCTGCCGGGGTATGCCAAATTCAAGTAGAAGCTTGGGGCGCCCGAGGCGGTGCGGGAGGAGGAAGAGGCGCCTATGTAGCCGGCACCTTTACCGTTTCACCGGGCACCACCTTTAAAATTTTGGTAGGTCAGGAAGGCGGCAACGGCAATGGCGGCGGCGGAGGTGGAGGTACCTTTTTTGTGGACAACAACAATACCCCCTTTCTGATTGCCGGAGGCGGCGGTGGTTTGGGATATTCCAACAACTACAATGCATCGGTTATGGAAGGTGGTAGATGCCAAAACGATGGCTGCAATGCCACGGCAGGCAGCTGCGGTACACCGGGCAATGGAGGCACCGCCGGACAAGGCGGTCAGGGGGGAACTTGCACCCAAAACGGCACGGGCGGTGGCGGCGGCGGTGGATTACTCACCGGAGGAGGCGCGGCCAACGGCTGCAATTACAGCTCAACTACGGGAGGCCAGGCCTTTGTGAACGGTGGTGCCGGCGGAAACGGAGGATGTGGCGTTGCCGGCGGCTTTGGCGGCGGCGGAGGCGGCGGCTGCAACGGTGGTGGCGGTGGCGGCGGCGGCGGCTATTCCGGTGGCGGTGGTGCCAACCCATGGTGCAGTTGGGGAGGTACAGGAGGCAATGGAGCCGGTGGTGGCTGCTTTAATTCCGGGACCAACCAAACCTTAACTCCCGGGGGCAATCAACAAAACGACGGAAGGCTGTTCATTACTTGGTAAGAGCCAAGACTTTTAAGCCCAAGGGCTTAGGCCTTACAACAAAAAAAGTCCTGAGTTTTTAAGCCTTCTTTGTACCTTAGGGGAGGAAAAATACTACAGCTATGCGTTCTATTTGTACTTGGGTACTGACTTTTTGTTTGGGCAGCTTTGGCTTATTAAAGGCCCAAACCTTATTGCAGCAAGAAACCGTACCGCACTTAAAAAATGTGGAAGCTCAAGCCCAAACGGTGGAAAATACCGGGTATTATTTGGTGCACATGCATCGAACTCCAAACGCCGCAGAGCGCAAGGAAGCCAAATCCCAAGGCATTGAATTTTTGGATTATTATCCCAAGCATAGCTATTCGGTTTGGTTGCAGCAGCCGGTAACGCACCAGCAGTTGCACGCTTTTGGGGTGGAAGGCATTCAGCCCTTTAAGCAAAGCTGGAAATTAGACCCGGCGGTGGTATCGGGGGAGTTGCCCCAGTGGACCTACGCCGAAAACGGCAAGTTGTGGTTGGTGGTGAAGCCCTTTCCAAACCTAAGCAAGCAAGAAGCCGAGGCAAAGGCAAAGGAAGCCGGGTTTCAGGTAGTTCCCAGTCCCAATTTCGGCATGGGGTTTTTGGTGGAATTGGAGGCTCCCTTAAGTCCACAAAACGTCCCCGATTGGGTGCAGTACATTTCACCCATGACCGATCCGGGCGAGCCGGAAAACCGCGAAGGAAAAGCCAACCATAGAACGCATTTTTTGCGCCTAAATGCAGGAAGCAATATACATTTGGACGGTACGGGGGTTAAGGTAATGCTCAACGACGATGGCCCCATTCGTCCGCATATTGATTTTCATAACCGAATTGACGACCAAGGCTTTGTAGATTACGGCAGCCATGGCGACCACTGCGGAGGCACCATAAATGCAGCGGGAAATTTGGAGCCTAGAGGCGAGGGCAATGCTCCGGGAGCTTGGCTTCGGGTATACAATTACACGACCAATCCTGCCAGTCCGGACGGTTTTTTCTCTTTTCCGGGTTCTTACGTAAACGACAGCATTGTAATTACCAGCAACAGTTACTCCAACGGTTGCAATTCGGGCTATAACTTTTTGGCCCAATACTTAGACGGCACCGTACGCACCCACAAGGGCTTGATGCATGTGTTTTCCGCAGGGAACAGCGGCTCCTCCAACTGCAGCTACGGCGCAGGTTCCGGCTGGGGAAACATTACCGGTGGACATAAAGTGGGCAAAAACGTGATTGCTGTAGGCAACGTGCAAAAAAGCGATGCCCTGGCCAGCTCCAGCAGCCGCGGACCTGCCCACGATGGCCGCATCAAACCGGACGTATGTGCTGTTGGCACCTCGGTATACAGCACCTACGACAATAGTTCTCAATACGCCAGCCTAACCGGCACTTCTATGGCTTGCCCCGGCGTTGCTGGTGCCATGGCGGTTATGCACGAGGGTTACCGGGCCTTAAACAACGATCAAATTCCGCATTCAGGTCTTTTGAAGGGGATTTTGATGAACACGGCGGAGGATTTGGGCAACAGCGGTCCGGATTACCGCTATGGCTATGGCAGAATCAATATCCGCCGCGCCTACGAAAGCATTCAAAACAACTGGTATTTATACGATTCGCTGGATCAAGGCAATACCAAGACCTACACCATTACTGTGCCCCAGGGTCTAAGAGAGGTTAGAATTATGTTGTATTGGCACGACATTCCGGCCCAACAAAATGCCAGCAGAGCATTGGTGAACGACTTGGATATGGTGGTGACTGAACCGGGAGGACAAAGCTATCAACCATGGGTGTTGAACCCCACCCCCAACAGCTCAGCTTTGAATAGTACCGCCGTACGCGCTCGGGATAGCCTCAACAATATGGAACAAGTGACTTTGTTGCTTCCCACGGCCGGCACCTATACAGTAACCGTGAATGGCTTTAATGTTCCTCAAGGGCCCCAAGACTACCACTTAACCTGGGACTTGGTTCCTGAAGAATTGGTGGTGGTATTCCCGGCAGGCGGCGAAGGATTTGCCCCCGGCGCCCAAGAACGCATTTACTGGGATTACTATGGCATGCCCGGCAATTTCACCTTAGATTACTCCACGGACAATGGCCAAACATGGAACAATATTGCCGGAGTATCCAGCAGCACACGCAATTACTTGTGGACCGTGCCAAATAGTCCAACCGGTCAAGCTAGAGTGCGTGTGACCCGTGGAAACCTCAGCGACATGGGACAGGCGCCATTTTCTATTATGCCGGTTCCGACCGGATTGCAAACCGACACCATTTGCCCTTATTCTGTAAAACTGGAATGGAACACAGTGCCCGGAGCCACCGGCTACGATGTGTTTATGTTGGGCAACCTATACATGGACTCTGTAGGTACAACTACCCAAACCGAGTTTACGGTTGCTCCAGTGAATACCGCCAACGACAACTGGTTTAGCGTACGCGCCAGAGGCGCCAATGGGGCAGTGAGCGAACGGGCCCGTGCCATTCGTCAAAATGCGGGCTGGGGCCCCTGCGATCCGGTCTACGATTTGGCCATGGAGCCGATTTCCTTTCCTTTTGCACCACGCACCCCTTCCTGTTTGCAGGGCGAACCGGTAACCATTCATTTAAAAAACCACAGCTATACCCCATTTACCAACGTACCTGTGTTTTATCAGGTGGATAATGGTCCCGTAGTAAATGCTACCATAACCGGAACCATTGCTCCGCAAAGTGATACCATGTTTGTATTTCCGCAGCCCTTGAGCACCACCGGAAATGGTCCTTTTACGCTTACCGTGGGCCACAACGATTCCAACGACAACCTGCCGAACAACAACAGCCAAACCATTAGCTTTCAGTGGGACAACAGCACGGCAGCCACTCTTCCATGGACAGAAGATTTTGAAACCATGAATGTATGCGGCGCTCCCTCCGGTTGCGAAGCTTCCAATTGCAATTTGGGGAATAGCCTTATCAACATCGAAAACGGCAGCAGCGACCAAAGCAACTGGATCGTTTGGTCCGGATTAACCCCCACCAGTGGCACAGGGCCGAGCATGGACTTTATTCCGGGCAACAGCAATGGCCACTACGCCTATTTGGAAAGCAGCGGCTGCGGCCTTAACGAAGCCCACATGTTGCTGCCCTGCATGGATTTGAGCAATACCACCAAAGTCTATGGCAGTTATGGCTACCATTTGGATGCCAATACCACTTCCTCCATCCATGTAGATGTCTTTAGCCAAGGTCAATGGCACAACGACATTAGTTTTGTGGATCAAGGCAATGGATTTTGGGAGCGCGACACCTTTGATTTATCTCCCTTCACCGGTCAAAAGGTAGTAGTGCGTATACGTGCGGTGAATGGACAAACGGGATTAGGCGACCCTGCCATTGACGGCATTGTAGTAACCGATATTTCTGCCGGATTTACCATGCCCGACACCCTTTGCATCGGAGATGCCGTTCAGGTCCAAAATCAAGCTCAGGGGCTTATTCAAAATTACCAGTGGAGCTTTGGGAGCAGCGCTACCCCTCCGTCATCATCTATGGAGCAACCTACCGTAACCTTTCAAGCAGTGGGTAACGTGCAGGTACAGCAGTCCATCGTGGGCCATGACACCATGTTAGTGGACAACCGTCAGGTCACTGTATTGGATGTGCCGCAAGTTGCATTTAGCGCCGGATTCAATGGAGGTTTGAGTTATACCTTTGATGGAAGTGCAAGTGGGCCCGGGACCTATACTTGGGATTTGGGCGACGGCACCCAGGCAAGCGGACCCGTGGCAAACCATACCTACAGCCAAACCGGGGCCTACGATGTGGTGCTCATTGTAACTAACCTTTGCGGCACCGACAGCCTTCGAAAAACAGTAAATTTCACCGGGTTAGAAACTGTGTCGCCTCAGGGCATGCGTTGGTATCCAAACCCAAGCAAAGACGGTATTTTTTACCTTGAGTGGCTCCCGATGGCTGCAGAAATTGATTTCCAGTTATTGGATATTACGGGACGTTTGTTGTACCAAACCAAAATTCAGGGACAAGCCGGTCAGTTTGCCGTAGAGCAGCCATTGCCTTCCGGGGTTTATCTAGTGCAAATGCAATGGAACGACCAACGCATTGGCGGAAGATTGGTGGTTGAATGATGAGGTAAAGACGGGATGCCTCCCGTCTCTGAATGATGAATAGTGAGGTAAAGACGGGATGCCTCCCGTCTCTTAATGATGAATAGCCTCGGCCTGCCCTTTTTCGCGCTGAAAATACACAGGTTTAAAACCCTGCTCTTTGCGCCTTGGCGTCTCTGCGTGCCCTTTTTCCACGCTAAAGCACCTCTGCA
>CAZJFM010000011.1:7640-40341 GCA_964545365.1 uncultured Candidatus Competibacteraceae bacterium
CCGCAAAGGGGCGTTTGAGTGGGCCATCTATTTCAGGCATTGGCCCTACCGCGCTTAAATCTTTGCGCCTTGGGATACTGTCCAAAAAAAGGGGGAAAGGTGAGTGCTAAAGTTTTGATTGCGCCCCCTGGCTACCCATTTCAAACCTGGCCACCTAATCCAAGCCGGGGATTCGAATATAAAAGGTAGTGCCTCGATTGGTTTCTGTTTGGAATTTGATGTCTCCGTCCATGTTCTCAATGATGGTCTTAGTCATGGCTAAACCCAAGCCCATGCCGGAACCCTTGGTCGTGAAATTCGGGGTAAAAATGCGGTCACGGATTTCTTCGGGGATCCCGGCTCCATTGTCTGCAATTTCTACCCAAAAATAGCGGCCCCTGCGGTATAAACGCACCTCTACCCTGCCCTCTCGATCCGCAGGAATGGCCTGAATGGCATTCCGCACCACATTATTAAATACCCGTAACATTTGATCGCGGTCCACCAAAACTTTGGCACTATCCGGCATGGTTCCCCTATGAATAAGCACTCCCTCCTCGTTGGTTTGGAAAAACTCCAACACATTTTCTAAAATCTCCCTTAAATCGGCCTCGGACTTTCTTGTCTCGGGCAGTTTGGCGAAATAACTAAACTCACTGGCAATGGCAGAGAGTGTTTCTATTTGTTCCAGCATCGCATCTCGAAACCGACGCAAGCGGGCATCGAAATCCGGCTTGCCGTCTTCCCAGGCTTTAAGCAAGTATTGCACACTTAGTTTCATGGGGGTCAATGGGTTCTTCACTTCATGCGCCACTTGCCGAGCCATCTCTTTCCAGGCACTCTCTCGTTCTGAACTGGCAAGCAATTCGGCGGACATTTCCAGCTCGCGAACCATTCGATTGTATTCTTCTACCAGACTTCCAATTTCGTCGTTGGCTTGGTAATCAATGATTTCATTCTTACGACCTAGGCGCAACTGCCCAATCTTCTCTTGCAAAATGCTGAGCGGCCCCGTAAGTTGATTGGCAATCAACAAACTCACCACCATAGAGGCCACAATGAGGAGGGAATAAATATTAATAAGTGCCAGTAAGGAAGACGACAACTCCTCCCGTAAATCTTTTTGCCTCAAAAAGTAAGGAAGGTTAACATAAGCTTGCACCTCTCCGGAACGGTCGCGGTAAGCAGCATAAGCCGATAAATACTCAAAATCCCCAATCCGTTCCCCGTGCAAAAAGCGCGGCTGCCGTTCTTGCACCAAGTTTCGGTAAGCATCCGGTTGCATATGCCTGGAAATAAGCCCCTCGTTATAAATGGCCTCCCTTGAGCTAGCCATTAAGTTTCCATCGGCATGGTATAAATTTATGTCTGAAAAGAAAATATTGGAGTAGCGCGTTAGCAAGTAGTTCAGTTCCTCCCGAGGAAAATAGCTTAAGCGTTCACCCTGCAATTCGCTCTTAAGCTCCGACAATATAGAATTTACCTTCTCCTCTATCGTCGCTTTGTTTTTGCGATTGAACTCCCGATTGATGTAATCACTAATGCCTAAACCCACCAAAACTAAGGAGACCAACAAAATCAGTAAAATGGTAAGCTGAATCCGACCTTTAAGACTAAACCGGATTTTTTGACCGGGATTGTAAAAATAGTATCGGTACACAAAGTACAAAAAGAGTAAAGCGCTGAAGTACAGCAACAAATAAGCAAATGGATTGAGCACATCCAAAAACCTCGGATGCGGTTTGGAAACCACAATCAGTTTATCAGAGCCCGAACGATTCGCCAAATGATTAAACCCGTGGCCATCGAAAAAGTATAAATCTCCATTTTGCAGATTAAGTTGCTTTGCCTGCAATGGATAATTAAAATCCCCTCCGGATAAATTCAATTGCCCGTGCTTATAGGTAGCATAACTGTAACCACCCAAATTTACAGGTCGGGTCACCTCCCTATCCAACAACAACTCCGGAAACCCGGTAACCTGGGTCACCATTTTTGAAATGAACTCCAGGTAAATGAACTTGCGTATGGTATCGTTTGGGTTCCGTTTCTCTACAGGAATCCGTGCCAAATAATTTACTTTCCCATAATCGTTGTCAATAAAAAAGAGAAACTCACTGGCTGTTGGTTTGCCCTTCTCCGCAATGGCCTGCTCATACATGACTAAATCAGGGTCTGCCTCTAGCGGATTCATCTCATACTCCAAAAGCTCCTCCTCCGAAAAAGGCATAATAACCAAGGCATATTTAGACCAATAGCCCGAAAAGTACTTTTGGGCAATCCGTTCAAAAAACTCGTAAGGATAGGTTCGGTCGTAACTGAACAAATGGTGCCGCACCACCCGATCCTGCGCAATGCCACGAGCCAATTCCCGAAACAAAAACTCAGACACATGGTCTTGCTCTTCGGCAATCTTTAGCGCCAACACCTGCCTTTGCTGCTTCTCTTTAACGGCATTGAGTTGCCAAAGCATATAGGTGGCAAAACCCGAAAATAATACAATCGCAGGAGCAAAAGCATAAAAATCCATCCGGATGCGGGGACGGAAATGAAGCCACATGACCGACAAATAAATCAAATACGGCAACAACAAGCCCGGCAAATCCAAGTCGTCGGCCAAAAAACCAAGAGCTCCCACCCCCGCAAAAGGCAACAAGGTTAAGGTTGCTGCCAATCCAAAACGCGTACCCGATGCCCTTGCCAACATTTTGGAGCAAAAGTGGATAATGATAAAATAATCCACCAAGAGCAAGGTAATGAGCGTAAAGCCCATAAAGGAATAAAGACTCAAATCCAGAATATTGGACAAGTCAAAACTGATGCTGGAATCGAAAATTAAGGTCCGCATCAAATGATGAATGGCATACGAAAAAGCCGCGGCAATGCTACCAAAAAGCAATACCCACCATGGCTTAGCCCGATAGTCGCCCGGCCTAAACCGAAATTTGCTAAAACTGGTAAATATCAAACCCAATACCGCCGTGAGCAAAAGCACATGCAAGAAAAAATCACCTAAACTGGGCAACCACCGACTGCTGGCAAAATACTCCGGATCAAACAAGGGCAAATCGTACAACACACGAGGACTCCTAAACTGCACATTGGCCCAGCGAAGCAAGGTTACCACACCCACAAACAAGGCAAGGTGCAAGGCCGGACGCTTTCTAAAAAAACGCAGCTGACGCAAGGCATACAAGCCATACAACATACACAATATGGCCAGCAAGTACATCAAACCGGCTGCAAATGGATAACGCAAATTGCCTTCTTGCACCGGATCAAATATCAAACTGAACAAAAAAGCGCCATCCTCACGCGTAACATGAAATTTAGAGTCCGTCGGGTCCAGACTCAACCCCACGCTCTGATCGGCATCAAAACCAGGAGCAAACCGATCCTTTAAGAACTCATTGTTTATAAAATAATCCTGCTTTAACAAAATAAAGCCCAGCAACAATCGAGGACCATCCCGCATGCGCATCACACGATACCAACCGTTGCGGAGTTTCATTACATCAAGCAAAAAGTCCTCGTCAAAGTTCAAAAAAGGAAGCGGCACGCCTGAAGTAGACCAATAAGCCAAACTGTCGTTCTCATAGGCAAACAGTGCAATGCCTTCTTCCTCCATTAGATTAGGAGAAACCAATGTCCCAGGATATTGCCCACTTTTCAATGCAGCATTCAAGCCTCCAAGCAAATCCCTGGCTATCGCTTCCTTCTGGTGCAAAGCCGACCTAAATTGCAAGGTCTTCTCCACAAAATAAACCGGAGTTTTCCGCGCCGAAGAAAAGTACAAGGCCAAGCCCAGAAACACAACCATACCTGCCAAGGCAAGAAGCACCGCAGAGGGAGACCTGAAAATAGTACGCCGTCCCACCTCCTGTTTCATGCCATTCTATACTTAAATCGCAACAGCACTTTCAGCAAGGTGCGCCGCAGCACAGCATCAGCCAAGCCTTCTGCATCCATGGGCGCAGGCTCCGGCACATCCACCACATACAAGCATTGCCACAACGCATCGCCGGGTCGCCCCAAGGCCCGCTCCATAACCGGCACCAACTGCTCATTAAAGCAGGAAACCGCCTCAGCTGCATCCAAAGGCAAACGCAAGGTCACTCCCAGACCTGCCAAATCCTTGTTCAGCTGAGCACACCAGGCCTCCAATAGCTGCTCCGGTGCACTTTGCGCCCACAGTTCAGGAAGCGTCTTTTCCTCCATTGCGTAAAAATACGAAATATGAAGCCGCATTGCACATAGCGCGTATATCCTGCTGGCTGTATTTTTGGGCGGCTTTTCCTGCCCTTCCTTTTACGCTTCGGCCTCCGGGCGCACAGGGCTAAGCGGTGCGTGGCCCTCCCGATCCATCGGTAGGTCTCCGCCCGCCAAGCCCTGTGGGCCCGCAGCCCTGCAGGGTAACCGGTCGGTCAGGGCCGCGGGTGCATCTATATTCCTAAAAATACCACCGCCGTTTCAAAGCCTACCACTTTCGCACACCTAAGCCCAAAATGGCGCAAAACTTCGGTCGATTTTGGCATTCTTTCCCTGAAAGGCATTAAGGTCAACAATAAAGGAATAGCTGAAGAACAAAGGCTTAACTATCATATTTTCAATTATTTAAACGAAATTAACAGCTGTTTATTGAAAACCAAAAGGGAAAGCCAGGCTAAACAGACCGAAAAAGCAGGAGTTTTGGGCAATTCAAGGCGCCCATTCCACGTTGTTTTTTCAACAATGTGGTAAAAAGTGGTATAAAGTGGGAGAAGGTGTCAAATCTTCCTTATTTTTACTGCGACAAATAGTATGGCGCATTTTATAGGTGAACATAGCGGTAAGGCAGATGCCAAAGGACGGGTGATGTTCCCCGCCGTTTTCCGGAAGCAATTGGCCGGGGAAGGGCAGGAGGAATTTGTCATTAACCGTGGCTTTGAAGCCTGCCTCGTGCTCTACCCCCGCAAGGAGTGGGACGCCATCAGCGCCAAACTGCAAGCGCTCAACTCCTTTAAAAAAGAAAACCGGCTGTTTATTCGCCAATTCAACAATGGAGCCACTCCGGTTCAACTCGATGCCGCCGGACGCATTTTGATTCCCAAAGAGCTTATGCGTTATGCCGGCATTCAATCTGAGCTCGTATTTGCAGCCAATGGCAACAAAATCGAACTCTGGGCCAAAGACCATTACGAGGAAATGATGCAAATCGATCCCGATGAATTTGCCAACCTCGCCGAAAGGGTCATGGGAAATGCAGACGACACCAACGGAAACGATGCGCCATGATGCAAGAATCTACCTATCATCGGCCCGTTCTGGCAAAAACCTGCATAGAACACTTGGTGCATAAGCCCAATGGCCGCTATGCTGACCTTACGTTTGGAGGAGGAGGCCACAGCAAACAGATTCTTGAGGCGCTGGGGCCGGAGGGGCGACTGGCAGCCTTCGACCAAGATCCCGATGCCAAAGCCAATGCCCTGAACGACCCCCGATTTCGCTTCTTTGACAGCAACTTTAGATTCTTTCACCGATTTCTCAGCATAGAAGGTTGGTTGCCTCTTGATGGTATTCTGGCCGACCTTGGGGTTTCTTCCCATCAATTAGATGCACCCGAACGGGGGTTCACTTTTCGTCAAAATGCCGCACTCGATATGCGCATGAATCCCCGGCAAGGCACATCTGCAGCACAGTGGCTGGCAGAGGTAGAACCTAAAACACTTACGGAAGTGCTCCGCAATTACGGCGAAATTAAAACCGCCAAACGCTTAAGCGACCGAATCGTTCAAACAAGAGCGGTAGATCCCATTCAACATTCGGACCAACTCAAAGCTCTAGTGCACGGACTTTGCCCACCCGATAAAGAAAACCGCTTCCTTGCACAAGTTTTTCAAGCCATACGCATTGCCATTAACGACGAAATGGCGGCGCTTAAAGACATGCTGGAAGCCAGCGCGCAAGCCTTAGCTCCGGGAGGCATGTTGGTGGTTATGTCCTACCACTCTTTGGAAGATCGATTGGTAAAACATTACCTGAGAGCAGGCAATTGGGAAGGACGTGTAGAAACCGACCTCTACGGAAATCCCTTAGGGCCCTTTGACCTTATTACACGTAGCGCCATAAAAGCAGACGCTCAAGAGCAAAAAGAAAATCCCAGGTCTCGCTCCGTTCGACTTAGAGTTGCCCGCAAACGACCATGAAAAACACCTACAGAAATACCAACAAAAAAAGTCGGAAAAGTGCCGACCAAAAAAGCCGGGAACCGGGGGTGTTTTGGCGTGTCTTGCAAGGAGAGTTTTTAGAAAAAAACCTCATTTTAAAACACCTCCCCTTCGTATTCTTTTTGGCATTTCTTGGCATACTATACATCTCGGCCTCCTACTACGCCGTAAACCGAGTGCAAGACATTGACCGCCTCGAGGAACGCCTCAAAAACCTTAAAGCCGAAAGCATAGACTTGGAAAATCAGCTCATGGAGCAATCCAAGAAATTCAACCTTAAAGAACGATTAATAAGCCGCGGCTTAGAAATCCCGAAAACACCTCCACGGGTGTTGGATTTAAGCCCAGACAGCCTGGAAATGATGTATTAAGCATGAGCAAAAAAGCCCAAATACAACGCAAAATGCAGTTCCTTTACCTATTTATGGTATTGGCCGGCATGGCTGTGTTTGGCCGGCTCATCTACATCCAATTTGTTCAAGGCCCTTACTGGAGAGACAAAGCCGCTTCTCTTACCTCGGTCATGCAAAAAATCGAAGCAGCCAGGGGCAACATCATTGCGGACGATGGCAGTTACTTAGCAATATCCCTACCCCAATACGAGCTTAGAATGGACTTGTTGGCTCCGGGTATTTCAGAGGAGTTGTTTAGGAAAAACCTCGACAGTTTGGCTCTTGGCTTGGCTAAGATTACTGGACAAAACACTTACGGCCAGTTCAAACAAAGGCTTAAAAACGCACGCGCCGAAGGAAACCGGTATTTGTTGGTGGCCAAAGGACTACGCTTTACTCAAGTTAAAGAAATTCAAGCGCTTCCCATCCTTAGCCTTGGACGCAACAGCGGAGGCTGCATCATAGAATCCTACACCAGCCGCAAAAAACCATACGGTAGTCTGGCAGCCCGCACCATTGGCAAACCTAATGAAGATGGCCACGGAGTTGGCATTGAGCTAGCCTACGACTCCTACCTGAAAGGAAAAGAAGGCCTGCGTTTGATGGAAAAATTAAGCGGGAGCGTTTGGCGCCCGGCAGAATCCGAAAACACCGTAGAGCCCGAAGATGGCCTAGATATTGTTTCTACCATTCAACCCGATATCCAAGAAGTCGTGCAATACGAGTTGGCCTTTCAACTGGCCAAAAACGATGCAGAACATGGCACCGCTGTGGTCATGGAAACCAAAACCGGCTATATCCGTGCCATTGTAAACCTAATGCGGGGCAGCGATGGCAAGTATTATGAGGCATACAATTATGCAGTCGGCGAAAGCACGGAACCCGGGTCCACCATGAAGCTAATGACCATGTTGGCCTTACTGGAAGATGGCCTCATTAGACTGAGCGACTCCATAGAAACCGGCAACGGCAGATATCGGTTTTATGACCATGTATTAAGAGACAGTAAGGAAGGTGGGCATGGCACGGTTACCATTCAACATGCCTTTGAAGTAAGCTCCAATATTGCGATGGCTCGTTTGGTGTGGGACGCTTACAAGGACCAACCCGATAAATTCATACAACACTTTAAACGCTTGGGGCTGGATCAACCCTTGGGTTTGGAAATCCCTGGAGAAGGAAAACCCTTGGTTAAATCTCCCGGCCACGAAACCTGGTCAGGCCTTACCATTCCCATGATGGCCATAGGCTACGAACTGCAACACACCCCACTTCATGTGCTGGCCTTATACAATGCCATAGCCAATAATGGCACCATGATGAAGCCCAAGTTTGTGCAAGAAATTCAACGCAGAGGAAAAACTATAGAACGCTTTGAACCGGAAGTTTTACATAAAAAAATTTGCTCCGAATCCACGCTTAAAGCACTTCGGCAACTGCTCGAAGGGGTGGTAGAACATGGAACAGCCAAAAACCTAAACGACCATGCCATACGGATTGCCGGAAAAACCGGAACCGTGCGCATTGCACAAGGAAGCGAAGGTTACCGAGTCGATGGGAACATCGCCTACAAGGCTAGTTTTTGCGGATACTTTCCGGCAGAAGACCCAAGCTATTCCTGTATGGTTATGGTAAGTAGTCCAAGCAAAGCCGGATATTATGGCAATGTAGTTGCAGGTCCGGTTTTCAGAGCCGTTGCCGACCAGGTATATGCCTCGTCTTACAAAATCAATCGCTACCATTATGGAAAGCCTGCGGAACTCGTAAAAAACAGGCAAATTACTACCGCTTCTGGCGATTATGAAGACCTAAATACCTTAAGCCGCAACATGCACTTGCAAATTGCGCGCGTTAGTGAATTACCACAAGGTTCCGAACCGTTCATGCCCAACCTTATTGGCTTAGGCATGCGAGATGCGGTATATGCCTGTGCGCAAAAAGGATTGATTGCCAAAACCAAGGGCCGAGGAAAAGTAGTGGAACAAAACCCCAAACCCGGGACACAACTCCAAAAATCACAAACCATATACCTGAAACTATCTCTATGAAACTGCTGCGCGACCTTTTATTTAAAGCTGGTTTAGAGGAGGTACACGGCTCCACCAACTTGGCCGTGGAACAGCTTAGCGCAGACTCCAGAAACATCAAAAAAAATGGCCTCTACTGTGCCATTAAGGGACTCAAAACCGACGGACATTCCTGTATAAACAAAGCGATTGAATCAGGAGCTATTGCCATTGTTTGCGAACAACTGCCCGAACAACAAGACCCAAAAATTACCTATGTCCGAGTAAGAAATTCACGGCAAGCCTGGGCTTGGATGGCGGCAAACTTTTACGACCACCCCTCCCACAAACTAAAACTTGTGGGCATCACAGGAACCAATGGAAAAACCTCTGTGGCTACAGGGCTGTATCAGCTCTTTTCGCACATGGGATACCAAACAGGACTCATATCCACCGTGGAAAATAAAATAGCCAACACCTCGGTTCCTGCTACGCACACCACACCCGACGCCCTGGGCCTCAACCAACTGTTAGAGGAAATGGTGACCGCCGGAATTACCCATTGCTTTATGGAGGTAAGCTCTCATGCCCTGGACCAAGCTAGAGTGGCAGGAATACAATTTGCAGGCGCCATATTCACCAACATAAGTCACGACCATCTAGACTACCACAAAACCATGGACAACTACATCCGGGCCAAAAAACAGCTCTTTGATATGCTCCCGGAAGAAAGCTGGGCTTTGGTAAATGTGGACGATAAAAGAGGGCGGGTGATGCTCCAAAATTGCAAAGCAAAAGACCAAAAGGGATTTGCCTTAATGCAAGCTACCGACTTTAAAGGAAAAATTATTGAAAACCTGTTGGGAGGACTCTTTATGTCCTTCAATCAAACCGAAGTGTCTACCCAATTTACAGGATCATTCAATGCCTATAATTTGTTGGCCATTTTTGGCGCAGCGCGGCTAATGGGGAAGGAAACCCAACATGTACTTACCACGCTAAGCACCCTGAAGCCACCGCCCGGAAGATTTCAAACCATTTCCATTCCCACGGGTGCAGCTGCCATCGTTGACTATGCACATACTCCCGATGCACTGGAATCGGTCCTACAAACTTTAAAAGAAACCATGTCGGGTCAAGGACGTATCCTTTGCGTAATTGGTTGCGGTGGCGACCGAGATCCAAGCAAAAGACCAATAATGGGCAAAATTGCTGCCGGACTAAGCCACAAAGCCATTCTCACATCGGACAATCCAAGAAGCGAAGACCCGGTTAAGATTATTGAAGAAATGCAGGCGGAACTGAGCATTGAAGAAAAAATTAAATGCCTTACCATTCCCGCACGGCAAGAGGCTATTTCTGCGGCCTGCCGGTTAGCAGAACCCGGAGACGTTGTACTTATTGCTGGAAAAGGCCACGAAACCTATCAAGAAATTAATGGGGAGCGCCACCACTTTGACGATGTAGAAGAAGTTAAACGAGCCTTTGGCTTACTAAACTCAAAGGAGGACTGATATGCTCTACCACTTATTTGATTATCTGAACAACTTAGACTTTCCGGGAGCCGGTGTGTTTCAGTACATCTCTTTTAGAGCAGGGATGGCCTTAATTATTTCTTTGGTAATATCAGCCGTGCTTGGTGGGCGCATTATTCGGTTCCTCCAAAAACAGCAAGTAGGCGAAGAGGTTCGCGACCTAGGCCTGGCAGGCCAATTGAGCAAAGCAGGTACACCTACCATGGGCGGGCTTATCATTTTGGCCGCTATTATTATTCCAACCCTGCTTTTTGCAAAGCTCAACAATATCTACATAATCCTTATGCTGGGCTCTACCCTAGGCTTAGGCTTTATTGGCTTCCTAGACGACTACATCAAAGTCTTTAAAAAGAACAAAAAAGGCCTTGCCGGAAAATTCAAAGTAGTAGGACAAGTAGCCATAGGCCTGGTCGTAGGACTCACTTTATATACCCACCCCGAAGTCACGGTGCGCAAATTTGATGGACCGGTTGCCATTCAAACCGATGGTGGCGAAGAACAAATCCCCGGATTCAAAGATGAAAGAAACCTTGAAACCACGCTACCCTTTGTAAAAAATCATGAATTCAATTACTCAGACTTGCTGAGCTGGATGGGTGAGGACTTTACAAACTATGGCTGGATTATTTTCATTCCCATTGTGATTTTTATCATAACGGCCGTATCTAATGGGGCTAACATGACCGATGGCTTGGATGGGTTGGCCACTGGCACGTCTGCCATTATTGGTATTGTACTGGCCATATTTGCTTACGTGAGCGGCAACATTCGCTTTGCCGATTACTTAAACATCATGTACATACCCAATTCCGGGGAATTGGTGGTTTTCTCCTCAGCCTTTGTAGGTGCCTGTGTAGGCTTTCTTTGGTACAATGCATTTCCTGCCCAAGTTTTTATGGGAGATACCGGCTCTCTTTCGCTCGGAGGAATTATTGCGGTACTAGCCATTGCCATTCGAAAAGAGTTATTAATCCCAATCTTATGTGGGGTATTCCTTATCGAAAACCTATCGGTCATCCTGCAGGTAGGCTATTTTAAATATTCAAAAAAACGATGGGGAGAGGGCAAACGCGTATTCCTTATGGCTCCTCTTCACCACCACTACCAGAAAAAAGGATTGCATGAAGCCAAAATTGTAGCCCGCTTTTGGATTGCAGGCTTGGCCCTTGCTGCACTTACCATTATTACCCTAAAACTACGGTGAATCAAACGATTGACATATTGATTCTGGGCGCCGGTGAAAGCGGTGTGGGAGCGGCACTTTTGGCTAAAAGGAACGGTATGTCCTGTCTTGTTTCAGAGGCAGGAAGTGGTAAAGCGTCCTTTATTCAAGAGTTGGAGCAGGCCGGTATTGCATACGAAACCGAAGGTCATACAGAAGCCCTAAAATGCCTCCCAAAAGTATTGGTAAAGAGTCCGGGGATTCCCAACGAAGCGGACATTGTGCAGGCGTTTGCGCAAAAAGGAATACCCGTTTGGTCTGAGGTAGAGTTTGCCTTTAGGCAGATGACCAAAGGCAAAATCACCGGCATCACAGGAACCAACGGCAAAACCACAACCACCCATTTGGTATACCATATCTATAAAAAAGCAGGCTTACATGTGGCCATGGGTGGGAATGTAGGGACCTCATTCGCAAGAATTCTTGCTACTCAAGAGCCAAAAGACCACTACGTCTTGGAGTTGAGCAGCTTTCAATTGGATAATATTCAGCGCATGCGCATAAACACTGCGCTCTTGCTTAATATCAGTCCAGACCATTTGGACAGATACGAGGGTAGCGTAGAACGCTACGCCGATGCCAAGTTCAACATATTCAAAAACCAACAGAGCGGTGACATACGCATTTGGGACGCCAATGACCCATTGCTTTTAGAAGGCCAGCATCGCAACCATACCCAAAGCCTGGCCGGCCAAGATTTAACATTTGGAAACGAAGGAACACCGGGAGTAAGTGCCTGGGCAAACCACACACATATGCACTTAGTAGAAAACACACAAACCTTAGACATGCTTATTTCGGACATGGCGCTCAAAGGAAAGCACAACATCCGAAACAGCATGGCAGCTGCCTTGGCAGCACGCGCCCAAGACATCCGAAAAGAAACCATCCGGGAGGCGCTCTCCGATTTTCAGCAAATTGAACATAGGCTGGAGTTTGTGGGAAAAGTGAAAGGAATGGAGTTTATAAACGACTCCAAAGCCACTAATGTAAATGCTACTTGGTATGCATTGGAATGTACGGAAGGTCCGATTATTTGGATTGCCGGTGGGGTGGACAAAGGAAACGATTACACCAGCCTACAGCCGCTCGTTAAGGAGCGCGTTCGAGCCATTATTTGCTTAGGCCTTAACAACGAACCCTTGCGCCAAGCCTTTGCTCATTTGGTACCCGAATTTTCGGAAACAAGCAGCATGATGGAAGCAGTGCGTGCAGCCTATTACATGGGAAGCAAGAACGATACGGTTTTGCTCTCCCCTGCATGCGCCAGTTTTGACTTGTTTCAAAACTATGAAGACAGGGGCCGCCAATTTAAACAAAGCGTACGCGAACTTTAATGGTACAATTCCTAACGACATACCTTAAAGGCGATAGAGCCATTTGGATATTGATGATTTTGCTATCCATCATATCCTTGCTCTCGGTATACTCTGCCGCAGGGGCACTGGCCTTTAGGTATCGGGAGGGAAATGCCAGTTATTATTTGATAGAGCGGGCTGTGTTCCTATTGCTCGGTCTATTGGCCATGTACATGGCCCATAGAATTCCATTTCGTGTGTTTTCAATTTTGGGAGTTTTGGGCCTCTACGCAACCATTCCTTTGCTCTTGCTCACTTTACTTATGGGTTCCAGCATAAACGATGCCTCGCGCTGGCTGCAACTCCCCTTCCTGTCGGTGAGTATTCAAACCTCGGACTTGGCCAAACTCAGCCTATTGCTTTTCCTGGCTCGAAAAATGGGCCAAAGACAAGCTCAAATCACCGATTTTAAACGTGGCTTCCTGCCTTTGGCCATTCCGGTAAGTTTGGTCTGTCTTCTCATTCTTCCTGCAAACTTCTCTACAGCCGCCATGCTGTTTTTCATCTCAGCCTTACTGATGGTAGTTGGTGGAGTAGCCTTAAAACATATTTTAGGCTGGCTAGGATTGGCTGTAGCCGCTTTTGCATTAATTATTGCCCTTGCTTTTGCCGCCCCCCAACTTCTACCGCGATTAGGAACCTGGAAAGCCCGGGTAGAAAATTTCTTCTCCGACGATCCGGCAGATAGCTACCAAGTGGAACAAGCAAAAATGTCCATTGCTTCTGGAGGACTCCTAGGAACAGGCCCTGGAAACAACCCAAGCAAATACCGATTACCTCAAAGCTACTCCGATTTCATTTATGCCAATATTGTGGGAGAATATGGCCTCTTGTTTGGAGGTTTGGTAACCATGCTTGGCTATTTGGTCTTGCTTTACCGATCCATAAAAATTGGAAGCCGCACCGAAAGTGCCTTTGGAACCTTTACTGCCTACGGCTTAGGTTTAGCCTTAGTAATTCAGGCCTTCATAAACATGGCTGTGGCGGTAAACTTACTTCCGGTAACCGGTCAACCTCTTCCTTGGATTTCTATGGGAGGAACTTCTACCATTATTACCGGACTTACCATTGGAATCATATTAAGCATTGGGCGAGGCGAAAAGGTTTCCGAGACCAATAAAAACCAACCAGCCGAGGAGGGGCAACTCCATCATGCCTAAGCGGTATCTCATAAGTGGAGGTGGAACAGGGGGACATATTTTCCCTGCAATTGCTATTGGCCAGGCCCTGCAAGAGCTTGCACCCGGAGCAGAGCTACACTTTATTGGAGCCTTGGGCCGAATGGAAATGGAAAAGATACCACAAGCCGGCTACCCCATTACCGGTTTACCCATCCGAGGCATAAACCGCTCCAAACCTTGGAAAAACCTAAGCTTGCCCTTTGCCCTTTGGAAATCTTACCGAATGGCGCTGGCTACCTTAAAGGCTTTTAAGCCTGACGCCGCCATAGGGGTTGGCGGATATGCTTCAGCAGCAATGGGCTTGGCCGCATCTAAAGCCGGTATACCGCTGATACTCCAAGAGCAAAATGCCTTTCCCGGGAAAACAAACCGTTGGCTGGCGCGCAGAGCCAAGGCCATTTGTGTGGCCCACCCCGGAATGGAAAGGTACTTTGACGCTTCAAAATTGCATCTCACCGGGAATCCTGTGCGTAAAGCTTTTGAAACTGCCGGTGCATCCAAGCAGGAAGCAAAAACCCAATTGGGCGTAGATTCCTCCAAACCTTTGGTATTCCTAACCGGAGGCAGCCTTGGCGCCGAAGCCCTAAACCAAGCCTTATACTCCTGCTTGCCAAGCCTTCAGGACATGGGAGTTCAAGTGCTCTGGCAAACCGGCAGTCGGTCGTTTGCCGATTGGTCGCAAAAAGTAACACCCGCTCCCGGTTTGCAATTGGCAGATTTTATTCCGGATATGGCCTTAGCCTTCCGTGCTGCTGACTTAGTAATTTCAAGGGCCGGAGCTATTGCACTGGCAGAAATGGCTATGACCCAAACCCCTTCAATCTTGGTTCCTCTGCCGGGGGCCGCAGAAGACCACCAAAGCTTCAACGCCAAAAGCTTTGAAGAACGGGGAGGTGCTTTCATGCTGCCTCAAAACCAATTGAACGATCGGCTTTTGCCCACCCTTAAAGAGCTTTTGCAAGATCAGGAAAAACTAGATAGCATGCGGAATGCACTTGGTTCCATAAAGCAACCAAATGCCGCTCAAACCATCGCTAAAATTATTCAAGCGCATCAACTATGACACCGCCCAAAGGAACATACCTGTTTTTTGTAGGCATCGGAGGTGCCGGAATGAGCGCTTTGGCCGCCTGGTTGCATGGGCAAGGCTACGCCGTAGCAGGTTATGACCGCATTCAGGGGCCCCTTTGCCGTCACTTGGAAGACTTGGGAATTCCGGTCATATACGGCAATCAAATCGAGGAAATACCCGAAGCATGGAATCATGCCGATTGCTGGTGTATTTACACCCCGGCTGTAGCCATGAACAACCCGCTGTTGAGTCATTTTGAGCGTCTGGGGGCACCTCTGAAAAAACGCGCCGTGCTTTTGGCAGAGTGTTTGGCCCCTTTCAAAGTTATGGCGGTGGCAGGAACGCATGGAAAAACCACCACCTCCTGCATGTTGGCATGGCTAATGGACCAAACCATAGGCCAAACCTCCGCTGTATTGGGTGGTGTTGCCGCCAATTTTGAACGAAATTACCTATCAACCGACAAGTCCATTTTTGCGGTAACTGAAGCCGATGAATTTGACCGGTCTTTCCTCCAATTGAACCCCTGGATTTCAGTGCTAACCAGCATGGATGCCGACCATTTAGATATATATGGGGATGACCAAGAAATCCATAAGGCCTTTCAGCAATTCGCTTTGCAAACCCGTCCCGACGGGGTGCTTATTGCCCGACACGATTTGAGCATCCCTCCCCTGGAGGCCAAAATCCGCAGGTATGGTATTGAAAGAGGCTATTATGCTGCCACCAAACTAAAAAGTGAAAAAGGGCGCATGCGCTTTGACCTATGTATTGACGGTAAAAAAGCGGGCCGATTTCACCTTCCTATGTTGGGTATTCACAATGTAGAGAACGCTACTGCTGCACTTGCCGTTGGTTTGGAAGCCGGCGCCAAACTTCAAGATTTGGCCGAAGCCCTCGAAGCCTTTGAAGGAGTGGGTAGACGCATGCACCTTAGGTTCCAAAGCCCTAGAATGGTGTATATCGACGACTACGCACACCATCCCCAAGAATTGGAGGCCGTTATTTCGTCGGTGCGCGCTGCTTATCCGGATCGCTTTGTGACCGGAATATTTCAACCGCATTTATTCTCTAGAACCCGTGACTTTGCCAATGGGTTTAGATCCAGTTTGGCCAAACTGGATGCCCTTTGGCTCATGGATATTTACCCGGCTCGGGAAGAACCCATAGAGGGAATAAACAGCACTTGGCTGCTCGAAGGGGTATCGCTCAAACACAAAATGATGGTGCAGCCCGAAGAAGTATTGGAAGCCTTGGAACATAAGCTGGTGGAACCCGGAGTATTGCTAAGCTTAGGTGCAGGAGATATTGACCGACTTACCCGACCCATTACAGATTGGTTAAACAAAGAGAAGCTATGAGCAGCAAAATTACATACCGCTTGCTGCGCAGTCTTAAGCTTGCGCTTCCTCTTTTGGTAGGCATGGGACTTGTAAGCTTGCAAGCCCGCGTGCACTTGCAAGATTCCGATCCCATTCAGTGGCATTGGCAACAGCCAAAAACGCCCACCTTAGTGAATATTGAAGAGCTCATGCCTTTAGCAGAAAGTGCCTTGGCTTTAGAAAGCAGTTCGCTCAATTTAGACGAACTCGAAAAGAATATAGAAACCCACCCCGCGGTAAAAAACTGCGAAGCATGGAAAACGGCAAACGGTAAACTCCATATTCAAATCAATGAACGGGTGCCCGTCCTTAGACTGCTACATAGCAGCGGCAGACACCGCTATATTGATGAGGAAAACCATGCGCTACCGGCCTTTTTAGGAGCAGCCTACCGTGTGCCTATTGTAACCGGAGCTGTACCATTGGCCCCAGAAGGCCACTATTTAGGAAATGACAGCTTATTTGCACGCTTAAGCCGATTGCAGCATTATTTAGCACAAGACAGTTTCTGGCTGGCCATGACCGAACAAATTGATGTATTGCCCGACACCCAATTTGTACTGATTCCAAAACTGGGGCAACATGAAGTATGGCTCGGAAGCATTCAGCACATGCCGGGCAAACTTCTAAAAATGAAACACTTCTACACATTTGGCCTGCATGAAGAAGGCTGGGCTGAATACAAATACATCGACGCCCGATTCAAAGGGCAGGTAGTTTGTCGGAAAAGCTTACCGAGCTACCCCTCACAAGCATTTGAAATGAACCAAGAATAAACGCAAAGGCTATGGAAGACAATCAATTAACAGTTGGACTCGACATTGGAACCACAAAAATTGTGGCCATGGTAGGTCGTAGAAACGAACACGGCAAAATTGAAATCCTAGGGGCAGGAAAAAGTCCATCTACCGGCGTGCAAAGAGGCATGGTAACCAATATTGTGCATACTGTAGAAGCCATAGAAAAGGCGGTATCCGAAGCCAAAGAATCATCCAACGTGGATATACAAGTGGTGAATGTGGGTATTGCCGGACAGCACATTAGAAGCTACCAGCATAGAGGCGTTCGCATGCGCGACCAAGACGCCGACATCATTCAACAAGAAGACATTGAGCAATTGATGTCCGAAATGTATAAGCTGGCCATGAAACCCGGAGAACAAATCATCTCGGTCATTCCGCAAGAATATATTGTAGATGACATTCCAAACATTAAAGACCCCATTGGAATGATGGGCGCTCGTTTGGAAGCAAATTTCCACATCATTACCGGTCAAATGAACCCGGCCCGAAACATTTACCGATGCGTAGAGGATGCCGGACTTAGCGTTGACCAATTGATTTTGGAACCTATAGCCTCTTCCGTAGCCGTATTAACCAAAGAAGAGAAAGAAGCCGGAGTGGCACTCATTGATATTGGAGGTGGAACCACAGATATTGCCATTTTTCAAGACGGAATCATACGCCATACCGCTGTAATTCCCTTTGGAGGTAACATCATTACCGAAGATATTGTGGCCGGATGCAACATTATTCGCTCCTATGCTGAATTGCTCAAAACACGGCATGGTTACGCCATTTCTATGCCCAAAATGATGAACAGAATCGTTACTGTCCCAGGAATTCAGGGACGGCCGGCCCGTGAAATTAGTGTAGCCAACTTGGCAAGCATTATTCGGGCACGTATGGAAGAAATTTTGGACTATGCCCTAGCAGAAATTGAAAGCTCAGGATTCCGCGAAAAACTTAGTGCAGGCGTGGTGCTTACCGGCGGAGGTTCTCAGCTTAGACACGTAAAACAGCTTACCGAATTTGTGACCGGGCTGGATGCCCGCATTGGCCTTCCCGACAGCCACATTGCCGGAAATAGCAAAAACAGCCTCGACAATCCCATTTTCTCAACCGCTGTTGGACTCATGATGATGGGCTTTCAGGAAGTGCAGCGCAAAGAACGCGACAACAACCGTGTGGTTACCACCAAAAAACCAAAAAACAACCGTTTAACAGAACTCATAAAAAATCAATTTGGACGCATTTTTCAAGAAGACGACGATGCGTTGGAATAATAAACCCCAAAGAATCACAGCGCGCCGGATGCGGTGAAAAGCCCGGAGGAACGCGCGGACGCTGTGGTGCGAAGGGCAGGAGCGGAACGCAGAGAGCTCCCTGGCCTACCACCACAGCCCGCGGGGACCGAGGACTTGAAGCCGGCAGCCGGATTACGCGCCCAAAACAAAATAAACCAAGCAAAACCAAGCAATATGTCAGACAATCAAACACCTAAAGACGAGCTTCTGGACTTTGAAATGCCCAGAAAAGACGAGCAATCCATCATTAAAGTGATTGGCGTAGGCGGCGGTGGTTCCAATGCGGTAAACCACATGTACCGTCAAGGTATTCAAGGCGTGGATTTTATCGTGTGCAACACCGACAACCAGGCCCTAAACAGCAGCCCAGTACCCATTAAACTGCAATTGGGACAGGATTTGACCGAAGGTCGTGGTGCCGGATCCATTCCCGAGGTTGGTAAAAAAGCGGCGCTAGAGAGCCTCGAAGAGGTGCGTCAGCACTTGTCCAACAGCACCAAAATGGTATTTATTACGGCCGGAATGGGCGGTGGTACCGGTACCGGAGCGGCACCTGTAATTGCCAAAATGGCTAAGGAAATGGATGTGCTCACGGTAGGCATCGTAACCATTCCCTTTACCTTTGAGGGCCGAAAACGCCGCAATTTTGCCGCCGAAGGACTCGATGAATTACGTCAGCACGTAGACACTCTTTTGGTGATTTCCAACGACCGATTGCGCGAAATGTACGGCAATCTGAGCCTTACCAATGCCTTTGGAAAAGCCGACGATATCCTTACAACTGCGGCCAAGGGCATTGCCGAAATTATTACCGTGCCCGGATACATCAATGTGGATTTTGAGGATGTAAAAACAGTAATGAAGGGCGGGGGCTCAGCCATTATGGGAGCCGCCATATGCGAAGGTGAAGGACGTGCTTTGCGCGCCGCCGAAGAAGTCTTGGCCTCGCCATTGCTCGACGACTCCGACATCCGCGGCGCACAGCATATCTTGCTCTACATTTCCTATGGAAACGACGAATTGCAACTGGACGAAGTAACCGACATCACTGAATTCATTCAGGAAGAAGCCGGACAAACCGCCAACCTTATTTGGGGTACCGGCCACGACGAAAACTTGGGAGATGCCGTCTGCGTTACCCTCATTGCCACAGGATTTAATGCAACCGCTGAACAAGAAGAGCAAACCGAACGTTTGCAACTGAGCAAGCAAAAAGAGCTCAACAACGATACCATTCGCCAGGAAATTGAACAAGAGCAATTCCATGGCAAAGGGCACTTGGAAACAGAGGAGGAAAAAGAAACAAGCCCTAAAGCAGAAATCCCTGAAGATGAGGTGCTAAAAATGGATTTGTTTGCCGAAGAAAGTCCGGAGGAACCAGAGGCATATGCCGAAAATTTGTTTGCCGAACCTCCGGCCTCAGAAAATCAAACAAACCGCGACCCGAAATTCAACGCAGCCGAAATCAAAGCCCGAGCAGAAGAGCGCGTTGCCGCATTGCGCAGCATAACCAGCAAGCTGCAACAGCCTGGCAAATTGGAAGAGCTGGAACAAAAGCCGGCCTTTGCACGGAAGCAAGTGCAGCTGGACCAAACGCCAACCAGTCGGGACCGGGCGGCAAGCAATTGGAGCTTGGGAAAAGACGGCGAAGAAGTTAAGCTTCGGGAAAACAACTCCTTTCTGCACGACAGTGTAGATTGAGAGGGAAATCAAAGCCCGGGGTGGCTTGGTTTCCCGGCTTTGGGATGGGTGCAAAAAAAATTTGGCACGAAAAAAATTAGTGTTACATTTGCATCCCTCAAGGGAGCATAGCTCAGCTGGTTCAGAGCACCTGCCTTACAAGCAGGGGGTCACAGGTTCGAATCCTGTTGCTCCCACCTCCAAAAACGCACATCAAACGATGTGCGTTTTTTGTTGACCACACCCTACCTTTGCCCCATGCCAAACCCCTTCTTCGCCAAAGCCGCACGCTACTGTGCAAGCCGCGAACGCTGCCGCACCGAAGTCCTGAAAAAACTGCGCGACTGGGGCGATCCGCACCCCCACAACACCCTGAGTCAACTGCAAAACGACGACTACCAAAACGAACAGCGCTTCGCATCGGCCTTTGTGCACGACAAATTCTACTTAGAGTCTTGGGGACCGCACAAAATAAAGGCCGCACTCCACAACAAACAGGTCGATTCCAGCCTCATCGCAGCCGCCCTCCAACGCATCCGGCCACAAGACCACGACCAATGCCTGAAGCGACTCAGCCAAAAAAAATTCCTAACCCTCAAAACCGAGCAGCAAAAAGACCCCCTGCCCTACCTGGCGCGCTTCCTCCAACAACGGGGATTCGAAACCGGCCTGCTCTTTCAATACTGGAACGATTGGCGAAACGAGCTAAGCGACGAAGAAAATCAGTGAAACTTCGGTCCTGCTTTCCATTGGGCCCCTCCATCTTTCAAATTACACGCTCCGTGTCCTCCCTTAGCTCCGGTCGAACCTTTGCCAAGCTAGAGGGGCAAGGCCTGCGGTGGCTTACCCGATGCATCGGGACCGCCTCCTCGGCTGTGCCCCTCTATAGCTTGGCATGCGGTCGGCCCTTTGCTTGGTCGGGGGGCTATTCTATTTAAAACTTGTATTCTTTAGCCATAAACTTCTATCTTTTATCTTTGTTAGAATACTCATACATTGAATTATGAAAAAGATACTTGCATGTGCCTGCAGCGCAGCACTTTTTATGGCTTGTGGCCCCGGCCCTTCCGTAGATATTGCTTTTGACTCCGGTCCTCTCTCTATGGCCGTTGACACCCCAATGTCTCCCGGAATTACCACCATTCAAAGCGAAGTGGTATTGGATTTGGACGAGCAATTCGAAAAAGCACAAGCCAAACGCGACGAAGTACAAGGCGTAGATAAAGGAAGCATGGTCCTTACTGCGGCCAAAGGCAGCAACTTTGACCTGTTCGAAAACCTTACCATTTCTTTTTATTCCGACGAGAACAACATGACCACCGTAGCTACCCTTAATCCGGTAGAAAAAGGACAAAACACCTTGGAAATCCCGCTTTCGGATTTGGCCGAAATTGGTCCCTATTTCGAAGAAAATAAATTCCTTATTGTTCTCGATGCGCAAATCATGGAACCCGATACACTTCCCTTTGAACTAAACGCTCAAATCAGCGGAACCCTTAAACCCACAAAAAAATGAGCCGATTAACACTGCTTTGTTTACTGTTCATCGGTATTGCTTCTTCTGGCTTGGCACAAAACGATGCCGATAGAATTTTGGGCATTTGGGTTACCGGAAAAGGAAATGCCAGGGTAAAAATTGAAAAAATTGGCAACCGCTATTTTGGAAAAACCGTGTGGCTCGAGGAGCCTACCGATCCGGAAACCGGAAAACCCAAAACCGATACCGAAAACCCCGACCCTAGTTTACGGAATATGCCGCGCTTGGGGCTTCGCATCATGAAAGACTTTGAATTCATCGGCGAAAATAAGTGGAAAGAAGGTACCGTTTACGATCCCGAAAACGGAAAAACGTATTGCGGAGCCATCACTTGGGTCGACAACAATACCATAGAACTCAGAGGTCATATTTGCGGGCTCTCCTTTTTAGGCCGCAGCGATACTTGGAAACGCTACACGCCCTAAAATTTCTACCAAGGCATCAAACAGGACTGACAACTTGTCAGTCCTGTTTTTGCTTTGTACCTTTGCCGGGCTATGAGTAACCATACACAAGAACTACTAGACGAAAGCCGGCAAGGAGAAGCTACCTTGTTAGATGCACATACACCATCCGGGAACCGAAAGCTTTATTTGGAAAGCTACGGTTGCCAAATGAATTTTTCTGACTCTGAAATTGTGGCCAGCATACTCAGCGAGGCAGGCTACAATACCACCAAAAACCTCTACGAGTCCGACGTAGTATTGCTTAATACCTGCGCCATTCGCGAAAATGCCGAACAAAGAGTGCGGCAAAGGCTCAAGGATTTTCAAGGACTCAAAAAAAGCAACCCCCGCTTAGTGGTTGGGGTGCTTGGCTGCATGGCCGAAAGGCTCAAAGAAAAATTCTTAGAAGAAGAAAAGCTTGTAGATCTGGTGGCAGGCCCCGATGCCTACCGTGCCCTTCCCGACCTCATTGCCGAGGTAGAAACCGGGCAAAAAGCCATGAATGTCCTGCTTTCGCTCGAAGAAACCTACGCCGATATCAATCCGGTGCGGATGGGCAGCAATGGCGTGAGTGCCTTTATTTCCATTATGCGGGGTTGCGACAATATGTGCTCCTTTTGTGTAGTGCCCTTTACCCGAGGGCGCGAACGCAGCCGAGATCCGGAAAGCATTGTAAAAGAGGCTCAGGAACTCTTTGACAATGGCTTTAGAGAAGTAACCCTTTTGGGACAAAACGTAGATTCCTATTTGTTTTACGGTGGTGGTCCCAAAAAAGACTTTAAGCAACTGTCGGAAGAAGAAAAAAGCCGCGCCGTAAATTTTGCAGGATTGCTGGCTAAGGTGGCCGCCGTTTCGCCTTTATTGCGCGTGCGCTTTACCACCTCCAATCCCGGAGACATGACCGACGAGGTCTTGGAAACCATGGCGGCATGGCCCAACATTTGCAAATACATACACCTTCCCGTGCAAAGCGGAAACTCCGATGTGCTCGACCGCATGCACAGAGGCTACGACAGACCTACCTATATGAACCGTATAGAGGCCATTCGACGCATCATGCCCGATTGCGCCATCTCCACCGACATCATTACCGGTTTCTGCGGCGAAACCGAAGAAGAACATAAAGACACCCTTAGCCTCATGCAAGAAGTAGGCTACGACTATGCCTACATGTTTCAATACTCCGAACGCCCGCGTACCCTAGCTGCTCGAAAATTTAAAGACGACGTAGCTCAGGAGGTGAAAAACAGAAGACTCAAAGAAATCATTCAAATCCAATCCGAGTGGTCGCTAAAAAGAAACCGGGAGGTAGTGGGTCAAACCGTAGAAGTCTTGGTGGAAGGAGTATCCAAAAAATCAGACGAAGATTTATTCGGGAGAACCAGCCAATACAAAGTGGTTGTTTTTCCAAAGGAACAATTTAAGGCGGGCGATTATGTGCAAGTTAAAGTGCACGATTGCACCTCGGCAACATTATTAGGAAAGGCCCTAAGCTCCTAAGCATGAATTTCCAGGAAATCAAGAACCGTTTTGGTATCATTGGCAGCTCTCCACTCTTAGAGCGGGCCTTAGATATTGCCCAACAAGTAGCGCCAACCAACCTTTCGGTGCTTATTACCGGCGAAAGTGGGGTAGGTAAAGAAGTGTTCTCGAAAATCATTCACCAGCTTGGCACTCGAAAACACGGGCCCTTTATTGCGGTAAACTGTGGGGCTATACCCGAAGGCACCATAGATAGCGAATTGTTTGGCCACGAAAAAGGAAGCTTTACCGGTGCGAGCGATAGCCGCAAAGGCTATTTTGAAGTGGTAAACGGAGGAACCATCTTTTTGGATGAGGTAGCCGACCTTCCGCTCCAAACCCAGGTGCGTCTGCTTCGTGTTTTGGAAACGGGCGAATTCATTCGGGTAGGTTCTTCCAAAGTGCAAAAAACCGAAGTTCGCGTAGTAGCTGCAACCAACGTGGCCATGCTCGAAGCCATTGAAAAAGGCAAGTTTCGAGAGGATTTATATTACCGCCTCAATACCGTGCCCATCAAGATTCCGGCCCTTAGAGAACGCAGCGAAGACATCCCTCTTTTGTTCCGAAAATTTGCTTCGGACTTTGCAGAAAGCTACCGCATGCCGGTTATCCGGTTAGACGAAGAGGCCGTAGAGCTTATTAAGCACTACTCTTGGCCGGGAAACATTCGCCAACTCAAAAATCTGGCCGAACAAATTTCCGTACTCGAACACGACAGACATATTTCGGCCCGCCGTTTAGCACAATACTTACCTCCTGAAACAGGAAACCGCAACCTGCCGGCTATTTACAACGGCCCGGAAAAAGACGAACAACCTTTGTTTGCCAATCAAGAAGCTTTGGTGAAATTCCTTCTTGAAATGCAGCGCGAGTTAAATCAACTCAAAAAAATTGTGCGCGAAGTAGTTCAGCACCCCGGAAACGAGGCTGCCGAACACCGAGCCATGGAAGGCATTCGCCGACTGGCTCCTATCGAAGATTTTGCCGAACAAGAAGCTATTCAGGTTTGGCCAAACCAAGAACATGAAGCCCATTACACCGGCAATCAGGAGAGCGAAGTGGAAGAAAGCCTAAGACTCGAAGACCAAGAAATGGAGCTTATAAAACGAGCCTTAGAAAAACATAGGGGAAAAAGAAAAAGTGCTGCCAACGAACTTGGAATTTCGGAACGCACCTTATACCGAAAAATAAAAGAATACGGAATCAAAGAATGATACAGGCAGGCCAAGCTATAGCCACTTTCGCATTTTTGCTGCTTGCCATACTTAGGGCCGGTATCTTGCGTTATGCCCGCATGTCTTTTGTTCCTAAAAGCCTCTATGGTATACCGGCACTCTTGTTGTTGCTTGGATTAAACTCTTGCCTCGACGAACCCGGTCAGGGAAGCTTAAACGACCTTAGTTTTAGCCGAGATACCGTGTTTTTTGATACGGTATTCACGCAAATCGGTACCTCAACTCAAGTCCTTAAGCTTTACAACAAAGGACAAGGCCGAATAAACATCGACGAAATAAGGCTTAATCCAAATTCAGTATTCCGCTTCAACGCCGACGGGGACTCCGGCCCCATTGCCGAAAACCTGTTTATTGACCCAGGGGATTCCCTCTATGTTTTCCTAGAAGCTACCCTGGATCCCAATGGGGGAAACGCCGTCTTAATTCACGAAGACTCCTTAATGGTTTTGGCTCAAGGAGATTACAAACAGGCCATTTTAGCAGCTCCCGGTCAAGACGCTCGCTATTATTTACCCACGGATACACTCCAAACCGCAGGTGCTGGTATCCCCTACTCTATTCTGGACTGTCAAACCACCTGGGATGCCTCTAAACCAGTGGTTATTGTTGGCTATCTGGTAGTTGATTCCCTCTGCAACCTGGAAATTCTTGCCGGAACTAAGGTGCACTTCTTTAACAACGGCGCCTTGTGGGTGTATAGAGGTGGCAGCCTCCAGGTATTAGGGGAATTGGGAAACCCGGTGACTTTTGAAGGCACAAGGCTCAACGCTACCTGGCGCGAAACTCCGGGCCAATGGGACCGAATTCTTATCAACGAAGGAAGCTCCAACAACCTTATACGCCACGCCATCATCAAAAATGGATTTATAGGCATTCAAGCCGATCACTTAGGCAAGGTTTCCGGAAGCGCTTCCGGCCCGGGCAAGGTCACCCTGGAATCGGTAGAAATACGCAATATGAGTGGCCTGGGATTGTACACCCGTGGACTAGACATAGATGCCTACAATACCCTGGTGCATAATTGTGGACAATACAGTGGAGCCTTTACGCTTGGAGGTAGCGTTCGCCTTGACCATTGCACCTTTGGCAACCATTGGAACAGAAGCAACCGAAGCACGCCTGCTTTTTTCTTTAGCAATTATTTTCTTGGTGGAAACACGGCCTTTATTGCTGACCTAAACCTTAGGATGCGCAACAGCATTATCTATGGCAGTCAGCAAGGCGAGTTTGAATACGACAGTTTGGGTGGTGCTGATTTCAATTACCTCTTTGAGCATTGCCTCATAAAAGCAGAAGATGACATAGCCACCGGCCCTAATAGCCGTTTTGTAAACATCCTGCGCAACGAGGATCCCTTATTTAGAAACCCGAGTGCTGGAGATTACCGCTTAGATGCAGAATCCCCGGCCATGGATGCCGGTAGCCCCTCGGTAGTTCAAGAAAATCCATTTTTGCTCCGCTTTGACTTAAAAGGGTGGAACAGAACCTATACCCTACCTGATTTAGGGGCCATAGAAAAGCAATAGAAAGACGAATACCTAAGGACTATTTAAAATAGGCATAAGCCAGAGTGGCTACCACAACTACCACCGTAGCCAACAACACCCAACCAAACCATTTTTTTGAGCCGGAAGATTCCATAGGAGCGGCTGCATGTACCTCCGGATGTAGTTTTTTGGCGAACTCCGGATCCTCTTTGGCGGCATCTACCAAACGGCGCCATCTGTCCGGCGGCAAACGCTCCCGTACCACCTCCACCAAAATTTCTTGTTGGTCTGCATTCAATTGGCGCTTGCGCCGTAAGGCAAACCGAACCAATTCCTCGTCCGAAAGACTATACAGCTTTTTCTCAAAACCTCCTGACATAGTTCAAAAATAGGGCTTTCTATTCAACGTTTGGCCAACCAAAGTTCCGGATTTTCGGCAGCTTGGCCATTCATTACGCGGAAATGCACCATGGCTTTGCCTTGTTCGGCATCGTAGTAGGCCGAACCCAAAACACCTCCAGTGGCAACTTTTTGCCCTTTACTCACCTTTACTTCGGAAAGATTGGCATAGACGGTAAGGTAACTGCCATGACGCACAATCACCACTTGCTCGTAACCATCCAGACGAAACACCGCCGATACTTCGCCTCCAAAAACAGCCAACACCGATTCAGAAGCTTGGGTATGAATATCAATTCCGTCTCTTTGAATACTCACGTGCTCAAACACCGGATGTGCGTGTTTACCAAACTTTCCGGCTACAACCCCTCGTTTTACCGGCCAAGGCAGTTTGCCCTTATTGGACACAAAGTCTCTCGATAAAGCCACCGACTCCGGGGTTTCGGGGAGTGCTGCAGGTTTTCCTGCTGCTTTGGCTGCTGCTTCGCGTTTCCTCCGAGCTTCTTCTTCCCGCTTTCGAGCAGCTTCCAGTTCCTTTCTAATGATCTCCTCGATTCGGGCAGCCAATTTTGCTGCCTCGCGCTCACTTTGCTTGAGCTTTTCCATTAAGCTCCTCTCTTTACCTTTTAAAGAGGCAACTAAGCGTTCTTTTTCTTGCTCATCGGCGGCCAATTGTGCCGTTTGACTGGCTTGCTGGTCAAGGGCTGCCTTTTTTTGCCAACGAATAGAGTCCAACTGCTGCACTTGCAAAGCGAGCCCTTCTCGTGTTTGCCTAATGTTCTGCACTTGCAAATTCCGTAATTCCTCTATGCGCTGAAAGTATCGACTTCGACGTAGCGCCTCACCCATATCACGTGCCCCCAAAACATACAACCAACGGTTATAGGACCTACGGTGCAAATAGGCCTGACGCACCATTCCTGCATAAGCCGCAAGCATGGTATCCAAGCGTCCCTGAAGCCGCTCCAGCTCGTTGCGTCCATTGTCCAACTCGGTGTCCAGCAAACCCAATTCCGAAGAAAGGGTCTGTATCAACTCCTGCCTTTGCTGCATATTGGCACGAATTTGCTGCAACTGCCCGACCGAAGCCTCTTGTTTGGCTTTGGTTTGCCGCAAAAGTCGGTTGGTATAGGCAATGTCCTGCTCCAACTTTTTCTTTTTGCGTTCTAAACTTTTGCGCGATTGCCCTGATGCTGTTGCCGCGCAAAACACCAACAAGGCAAGTACAAAAAGCCTTACCCGGAAGATGGAAGCCACAGAAAACCGCACGTTTTGGAACATAGCACAAAGATATCCCATGCCCTTGGGTAAAAAGCCAAAAACCAAACAGGTAATTAACCTAGGGCCGTTAATAAAAAAGCCCCGAAATTTCGGGGCTTTCCAATGGGGCTAAAAAACGGATCAATAATCCATACCACCACCCATAGGAGGCATGGCAGGAGCTTTCTCGTCTTCCTTATTATCTGCAATTACGCACTCTGTAGTGAGCAACATACCGGCAATAGAAGCAGCATTCTCAAGCGCAACGCGGCTCACTTTAACCGGGTCAATTACGCCGGCGCTAAGCATGGGTTCAAAGGTTTCGGTGCGGGCATTGTAGCCTTGGTCTTCTGTAGATTCTTTTACTTTTTGAATCACAATAGACCCTTCCTGACCGGCATTGGCCACAATTTGACGCAAAGGCTCTTCCATAGCGCGACGCACAATGTTGATACCGAAGTTCTCGTCGTCGTTCTCGCCATTAAGTCCTTCCAAGGCTTGAATAGCGCGGATATAAGCTACGCCACCACCGGGAACAATGCCCTCTTCTACCGCAGCGCGGGTCGCATGCAAGGCATCATCTACACGGTCTTTCTTCTCTTTCATCTCCACCTCGGTAGCTGCTCCTACATAAAGCACCGCTACACCACCGCTCAATTTAGCCAAACGCTCTTGCAACTTCTCGCGGTCGTAATCGGAGGTAGTATTCTCCATTTGTGCTTTGATTTGCTGCACACGCGCTTGAATCTCGTCTTTCTTACCGGCGCCGTTGATTACGGTAGTATTGTCTTTGTCAATAACTACTTTCTCCGCAGTTCCCAAGAAGCTCACATCGGCATTCTCAAGTTTGTAGCCGCGCTCTTCGCTAATAAGCACACCACCGGTCAATACGGCAATATCTTCCAACATTGCTTTGCGGCGATCGCCAAATCCGGGAGCTTTAACGGCAGCAACCTTAAGGGTTCCCCGCAATTTGTTCACTACCAAGGTAGCCAAAGCTTCTCCGTCTACTTCTTCAGAGATAATAAGCAAGGGACGACCCGATTGTGCTACTTTCTCCAATACAGGAAGTAAATCCTTCATGGTACTGATTTTCTTGTCGTAAATCAGTATGTAAGGATTCTCCAATTCCGCTTCCATTTTCTCGGTATTGGTCACAAAGTAAGGCGACAAATATCCGCGGTCGAACTGCATGCCTTCCACTACCTTAACTTCTGTTTCGGTACCTTTGGCTTCTTCCACGGTAATAACGCCTTCCTGGCCTACTTTGCCCATGGCTTCAGCGATAAGCTTGCCAATGGTACTGTCGGAGTTGGCAGAAATGCTGGCCACTTGCTCAATCTTTTGGCTGTCGTTGCCCACTTCTTTGGACTGGCTGCGCAAAGACCCAACCGCTTTAATCACGGCTTTGTCGATTCCACGCTTTAAGTCCATAGGATTGGCTCCGGCAGTAACATGCTTCAAACCGGCAGTATAAATGGCTTGAGCTAATACCGTAGCCGTAGTTGTTCCATCACCGGCAACATCTGCGGTTTTGGAAGCCACTTCCTTTACCATTTGTGCGCCCATGTTTTCAATGGGGTCTTCCAACTCAATTTCGCGAGCTACAGACACGCCATCTTTGGTCACGCTAGGGGCGCCAAACTTCTTATCAATAATTACATTGCGGCCTTTAGGACCTAGGGTTACCTTAACAGCATTGGCCAAAGCATCTACACCAAGCTTTAGTTTGGCGCGCGCATCGGTATCAAATACAATTTGTTTAGACATGGTTTGTTAGTTTACGTGTTTGATTATTAAATTACAGCAAAGATGTCAGACTCGCGCATGATGAGGTAATCCTTGCCTTCAAGCTGCACTTCGGTACCGGCATACTTACCGTAAAGCACCGTGTCGCCAACCTTAACGGTCATCGGCTCATCCTTTTTGCCGTTGCCAACAGCAACTACCGTTCCACGTTGCGGCTTCTCTTTTGCCGTGTCAGGAATAATAATGCCTCCGGCAGTGGTCTCTTCAGCAGTTGCGGCCTCAACCACTACACGGTCAGCCAAAGGGGTAATGCTCAAATTTGCCATAGTTTTTAAATTTATTCAATGGTATACCCTTGCATAGCCAATTACATGCCAAATCTTTGCCCCCATTCCTCCTGAATGGCCAAACATGCTCTCTGAAAAATATATAAACCATTACTTTTCAAACACTTAATAGGAAAAAAAGAGCTTTTAATGCGCATTTAACAAAGCCAAGTTTTTATTTTCTAACCTAAACAACGCGACAATTTTACAGGGCATGGGACAAAATAGACATACGGGATCGCAACACAACTGACAGCTTGTCAGTGGGAGAAGTTTTTGGGCGCCCGGGCGCGCTCTCACCTTATAGCTGCCCTTGGAATCTTGGCTTTGCTCATGCCGGCGGCCGGGTCCCTATGGGCCAGGCCGGCGGCAGCAAAGCACAAGATTCCAAAGGGCAGGCTACCGGCTCCATCGCTGGCGCAAAAAAAACGCCGAACCTATTTGGTTCGGCGTTTCCATATTTTCTATGCTCCGTTTAAGAGTGCTCTTTAAAAGAGGCAACTATTTGATCCAAATCAACACCGTATCGATCTATTCTAGATTCCAAGGTCCAGCCCATAATGGTGTACATGGTGTTTGCGCCCTCAACGTATCCCAACACATAGTATATGGTCAAATCAGGAACGTCTTCTACGGTGCCAACAACCGAAAAAGAAGCTTTGTTTAGCCCCTCAGATTCGGTAAACTCCAATTCGGTCTTCTTGGCAACCTTGCGCATCATTTCCAAAACACTTTCGGATTGGAACTGCGCGTAGTTTTCAAGCGGTGAAAGAGAATCGTCGTACAAACCCAAATCAGCAAACACGTCAATGAACTCCTCTTTAGGCTCATCAATAACCACCACATACGTTTCTTTAATAACGTTTTGGTATTGAAGCGAAGCCTCTGCATTTAAGTCTGTAGCCGGGGTCATGTACTCGGGGACCTCCAAACTGTAGTTTTTTGCGGTTACTGTTTGGGTAGGGGCCGGTTCGCCGGAATCTTCCGCAAGCATTTCTGAGCCTCCGTTCGCCGCATCAGACAACAAAGAATTAGAAGCATTGCTTCCACAGGCAATGAATAATACGGCTAGGGAAAGAGATAGAAAAGCAGTTTTCATGAGCTAACAAAAAACAAATTATGGATTGGGAACAATGGGTTGCTGTCCCATACCTGTTTGAGACATATCCAAATTCTCTACCGGCAACTCTTTGCCCATTTGCTGGGCCACAGGCGCTTGGTATTGAAAAAAGAAACCACTAACAATGCACAAAACCGCCAGCAGCCCCATGAGCTGCCAGGTCCGCTTTTCAACAATTTCGGTTTCCTTGCGCGCCCCAAACATTTGATTGGAAACACCAACATTGGAGGCAATACCTCCACCTTTCGCATTTTGGATAAGTACAATAAGAATGAGCAATATGGCAACCAACATAATAGCGGCCATAAGAATGATTTGAGAAATGTCCATAAGTTTTGGAGTATAAATTAGACGCGCTCGGCCTGTATTTCTTTAATTAATCGCGCAAAATACGCGCTTTTTTCGGGATATTCCAAACGCAGGTAGCGATAGGCTTCCAGCGCTAAGTGGTATTTCTTTTGTTGCCAATATACCCTAGCTAGGGTTTCCGTAACCAAAGGAGCCTCTGAACTATGCTTAGGGGACTTGGATGCGGTCGCCGATTTAGGGCTTGGGGCATGGGTTGATTCAATCGGAGTCATTTGAGCTAAGGCAGCACGTGACGGCCTTAAATCCGGCGATTCCTCCACGAATTTATTCAGGGTCTCTTGCTGGCGAAGCACACGGAGGAGATGCTGCAACTTGCCTTGTTCGCAAATATGCAGCCATTCCAAAAAGCTGAACTGGAGCTGCGGATTGGCTCCGGCACCAAAAATCTCCTCAATATCGTAATGCATGGGCCGGCAAAAATAAGCAAGCCAAACGAATCGGCTTGCTTGCTGTGGGTAGATTTAGTCTTTGGGCGCAGCCGCAGGAGCTTCCGCTCTGTTCTTGCGTCCTTTTTCTTTGCGGGTTGCAGAAGACATATTCTGATGACCACCTCCCTGACATTTGGAGGCACTCGCCTGATGGCAGGCAGGCTTTTCAGCTGCTTGGTGGCAAGAGGCCCCTTCGGATGTACCTTTAGAACAACAGGCTTTTTTAACAACCGGAGTTTCTGTGCGAGGAGCGCGACTTTCTTGTTGTGCGCACAAGCCAAGGCTCATACCAAGAAAACAAACGCTGGCAATAATGCTTTTCATAATATTCATGAGTTAAGTATTTCAAAGATACACAATCAAAGAATATGCCGAAGTGAAAAACCTTTTGGCATTTATTGCGTATAATTGAGGAACTAAGGTTTATTAATTCTATACGCCATGCGCTTCTTTCTTTTTGTTTTTGTTTCTTTTCTTTTGATGGCCCCCGCGAATTTGCAAGCCCAAGAAAAAACACCTAAGGTGGACACCCTACATATTGAAACTTCTGCCGTATGCGGCATGTGTAAAGACCGATTGGAAAGCGAGCTTGGTTTTGTTAAGGGAGTAAAGTCTGTGGAGTTGGACTTAGACAGCAAACGCTTAACCATAGTGTACCGAACCAAAAAGGTGAGCAAAGAGGCCTTGCGGCAAAAAGTAGCAGACACGGGCTACCGCGCCGACCA
>CAZJFM010000011.1:40441-53781 GCA_964545365.1 uncultured Candidatus Competibacteraceae bacterium
TGAGCAAAGAGGCCTTGCGGCAAAAAGTAGCAGACACGGGCTACCGCGCCGACCACCTTCCGGCAAATCCGGAGGCTTTTATGGCCCTGCCTGCCTGTTGTCAGGCCGAAGGCTGTTCGCACTAATAGAGACCATTGATGCGTTGCTATTCTGGCGGCGATCCTGCCCTGACGCTGCGGGTAGGGAATTTGTATTGAAAACACAAGGCATCAACGGTCTCTGAAAAGCGTAATTTTCCTTACCATTGGAACAAGGAATCTCCATTGGAAGACGGCGCAGGGATGGCGTGAAAAGCCCACAAGCAGGCAAAGCTTAGGGCTACGGCTATGAGGAGGCTTGCCCGACCCTTCGGGAAAGCCCCCGGAATGCCTGAAGCCCTGCTTTGGCGGCTGAGGACTTGCAACAACAGCCCGGTTGCGCCCCAAAAAAACATTCAGCTTTTCCTTTCTTCGGCCAAGGTTTGCTCCCAGCGCCAGGCATCGCGCATGGCATCTTCCATACTGCGTTTGGGTTTCCAACCCAGGGTGCTCATTATTTTGGCGGGGTCTGCCCAAATTTTTTCTACATCCCCGGCACGTCTTGGTGCAAAACGGTAGGGAAGCTCCATTCCGGTGGCGCGTTCAAAGGCATGTATGGCCTCCAATACGCTCATTCCTTTGCCTGTACCCACATTAAAAATGGACATGGTTTCGGAATTTTGGTTGAGGTATTCGAGAGCTGCTACATGGGCGTCGGCCAAATCGCAGACATGAATGTAGTCGCGGATGCAGGTGCCATCGGGCGTACTGTAGTCGTTGCCAAAGACTTTGAGCTCTTGGCGAAGGCCAATAGCTGTTTGAGTTATAAAAGGCACCAAGTTGTTGGGGACACCTTTGGCTAGCTCCCCGATGCGCCCTCCGGGTTGTGCGCCGATCGGATTAAAGTAGCGCAAGAGACACACCTTTAAACCCTTATTGGCAGCCACTGCATCTTTCAGCATTTGTTCTCCCATGCGTTTGGTCCATCCGTAAGGCGACTCAGCGTCTTGAAGGGGAGCCTTTTCGTTTACCGGCAACTGCTTTGGCGTTCCATATACCGTGCAGGAAGAGGAGAATACCAGGTGGGGGATTTGGTGTTTTTGCATAGCTCGTTGCACTTCGAGCAGGCTTACCAGGTTGTTGTGGTAATACTGAAGTGGTTGGGCTACAGATTCTCCTACGGCTTTTAGGGCGGCAAAGTGGATGATTCCGTCGACGTGCCCCCATTGCTGCACCACTGCATCCAAGGCTCCCCAGGTGCTCACGTCGGTTTCAAAAACGGGGAAGCTGGATTGGGCAAGCTCCATGACCCGCTGAGGGATGAAAGGCTCGGCGTTGGAGAAATTATCGACACAGGCAACCTCGTGGCCCTGTTTAATTAGGGCGAGCAAGGTATGAGAACCGATAAATCCGGCACCTCCGGTAACTAGAATCCGCATGCGCTTTTGATGCAAAGATAAGCAGCTTGACTTAGGAAGGGCGCAAGCAAGGTGTTGCCTCATGCGCCGTCGTGCGAAAACAAGTTGGGGCCTTTTCGGCCCATATCTACGGAGGAGGCGCGAAGCACACTCCCTTCTCCAAACCTTTTATTTACTGAATCCATGGCTTGTATGAGGCGAATCTTGGACTGGGTATCTTCAAACAAATGGAGCTGGGGCGCCCCATAAATAAGGTCACCAAAACGGATACCAATGAGGCGCACACGGAGTCGGCGGTCGTAGAGTCGGGAAAACAAAGCGGTGGTATGCGGAATGAGTTGATGGTCGAAAGCGCTGTAAGGGATTTTTTGCTGCATGCTGCGGGTATCGAAGTCGGCATAACGAATGCGCAGACCGATGGAGGCGGTAAGTCTTCCTCGTTTTCTGAGTCGAAAAGCCAGCTTTTCGGTAAGCGCAATCACCATGCGTTTGAGCCATTGCGGGTCGGTTTGATCTTGTTCAAAAGTGAGCTCTGTGCTGAGGGATTTTTGTTCTCGGTAGGGCAACACCGGACTCAGGTCTTGCGCATTGGCTTTTTCCCATAGGCTACGTCCTTGATTTCCGAGCACTTGCACCAGAAGGTCGGGCGAAGTCTCCTGCAAGGTCGCGATACGTACAACGCCCAGTTGCCTGAGCAGCTGTACGGTTTTGGGCCCTGCCATGGGCAAACGCTCCACAGGAAGTGGCGCCAAAAAAGGACGCTCGGCTCCCTGAGGCACCCGATGCTGCCCATTGGGCTTGGCTTCGCCGGTGGCCACCTTAGATACCGTTTTACAATTGGCCATGCCAAAGGAAAGGGGTAAATGCGTTTCGGCTATAATGCGCTGACGCAATTCAGAGGCCCAGCGGTAGCATCCGAAATAGCGGTCCATGCCGGAGAGATCGGCATAAAACTCGTCAATAGAAGCCTTTTCAAAAGAAGGCACTTGGTCGGCAATAATGCCGGTAACTTCCTGAGAACATTGGGTATACAAGTCCATATCTCCATGGAGCACCAAGGCCTCCGGGCAAAGACGTTTTGCCAAAGCCATAGGCATGGCAGAGCGAACGCCAAAGCGCCGAGCTTCGTAACTGCAGGAGGCTACCACGGCTCGGCCGGATTGCCCACCGATAATAATGGGTCGATTGTTCAATCGAGCATCGCGCCGACGTTCGGCCGACACAAAAAAGGCATCTAAATCGAGATGCAAGACTACGCGCTCGCCTTCCGCCATTTTTTTCGTCTATTTTTCGTCATTAATTTACGCATTTTTGTATATTTGAACAGATAAAAACCCGGAGAGATGTCAAAAAAAATGGAACATAGCGAAGGAGTGGCACATTTTGCCGCCAACCTAAAATTTTTGCGCAAGCGCAAAGGGCGTTCTCAGGAAGATGTTGCAGGCCTGTTGGGCATTCGCCGCACCACCTACAGCGCTTATGAGCTGGGCAAATCAGAACCCAATTTAGAGACGCTGTTGAAGCTGTCGGCCTGGTACCGCCTTAGCATAGATCATATGTTGGCTACCGACCTAAACAGCACGGCAGAATCGGTATTGTCGGAATGGGAACGCAGCTACGACAAAGACCTAAAGGGGCGCCATTTGCGCATATTGGCTACAACCATAGGGGAAGACAACGAAGACAACATTGAAGTGGTTCCATTAAAAGCGCGTGCCGGCTATACGGCAGGGCATGCCGACCCGGATTTTATTCGGGTTTTACCCACCTTTCGTTTGCCCTTTTTGAGTCGAGAAAAAAAGTACCGCACCTTTCAAATTCAGGGCGATTCAATGCCACCGGTGCCGGAAGGAGCTTGGGTTACGGGTGCCTACGTTCAGGACTGGCATCATATTAAAGATGGGCAACCTTATATCGTGGTTACCAAAGATGAGGGTGTTGTGTTTAAACTGCTGTACCATCGGCTAGAGAGCAACCGCAGTTTTTTGCTGTGCTCTACCAACCCACAGTATCAGGCCTACGAGGTTCCGGTAAAGGACATTTTGGAAATTTGGGAGTTCGTACATTTCATTAGCGGAAGCTTGGAGCAAGAAATACCTCAAGAGGAACAAGTAGCTCAAGCAGTTAGAGAACTACAACGCGAGGTAGCGCAGTTAAAATCAAGATTTTCAGGAGCATAAAGAAAGTGGTCAACAAAAGAGAGATATTTAACACATAAAATTTGGAAGGTATTGGTTAAAAATTTCTAACTTTAACTTAACCTGAATAGAAGTTTTTGTGTGGTTACCTTATTTAATGAAGGACTTAGACGGTTTCTACAAGCGTATTGGGGACGGCCAAAACAAACTCCTTTCAGCCAAATTTCACCCATTTATTACATTTTATGATGCGTACACTTTACTCTAGAATTAAAGCATCGAATCATTTACGCACCGGGGTCTTGCTCGGCATGATGGCGTTTACCGGTGCTGTATCTGCGCAGTATTGCATTCCAACTACAGACTGCACCGTTGGCGATCAAATTTCGCTGATGCAATTGTCCAACATAACCAACCCATCGGGTTGCGGAGTAGGCGGGTATGAGGATTACACCTCCTTAACCATCAACTTAAATGCCAACCAAGCATATACCATGAACCTAAGCTTTGGGTTTAGTGATCAAGCCGTTGGGGTGTATGCTGACTTTAACAACGACTTCGATTTTGACGATCCCGGAGAATTTGTAGCAGGCTTTCCAAACAACGGCACCTCAAATTTGAGCGGTTCCATCACCATCCCTTCCACGGTGCCATCCGGAACCTATCGTTTTAGGATTCGTTGTGAATATTTTGGCTCCTTTTCGGCAGGCGGTGCATGCCTGGGTTCCCCCTTTGATTATGGAGAAACTGAAGATTACACGCTTAACGTAATAAACAACCCTTGCTCTTCTCCTCCAACAGCGGGTACAGTTACCGGACCTGCGCTGGCTTGCGCCAACAACAATGTTTCGGTAAACATACAAGGAAATAGCTCAGGCAACGGACAAACCTATCAATGGCAGTCTTCGCCCAATGGCAACACTTGGAACGATATTGTGGGCCAGACCTCCATAAGTCTTTCTACTTCCATAACCGCAGCTACTTATTTCCGCTGTGTCGTTACTTGTTCGGGATTAAGCGACACCACCACTGCCCATTTTGTAGACCTTACCCCGGCAAATATTTGCACTATATGCCAAACCTCTAGCGCCACCAGCTCAACCTATGGGTACATACAAAGTTTTGATTTCAACGGTTCGCAATTCAATAGTCAAATAGGATGCCAACAATACACAGACAATACCGGCACTCCTATAGATATTATACGTGGCCAATCGGCAAACGTAACCGTTAATGTGCAAGGATGCTCAGGAGGGAATTACAACCATCAAACCAAAGTATTTGTGGACCTTAACGCCAACGGTCAATTTGATGTACCTGCGGAAGAATTCTTACTGAACACTCCAAGCCCAACCGGCTATGGATTGTATACCGGTACCGTGAGCATCCCCACGACTGCCGTTACCGGCCCTACAATGATGCGGGTAGTTACGGTAGAAACTTCCAGTCCGGCCTCAGTTACTCCTTGCGGCAGCTACACCTGGGGAGAAACCGAAGATTATATTCTCAACATACTGCCTTTACCGGCCAACGATGCCGGCGTAGAAGCCTTTATTTCGCCCACCCAAGGAGCGTGTCAAATTAGCCCGGCAGTAATTGTACGTGTGCAGAATTTGGGAACAGCCACCCTTAATGCGGTAGATGTCTCTTTGTCTATCAACGGAGGCCCTGCATCGGTTACCAACTGGACAGGAGCCATCGGTGCGGGAGGAATAGGAAACGTAAACCTGGGCCAACACACCATAAACGATGGGGATGTATTGAAAGTATGGACTTCCAATCCCAATGGAGTTCAAGACTCTGTTGCCTTTAATGACACGCTGCAAACCACCATATTTGCAGCTATGCAGGGAGCTTATACGGTTGGAGGAAACAATCCCGATTTCGCCACTGTAACAGATGCTGCGCAAGCCGTATTCTCAAGGGGAGCTTGTGCCGATGTATTCCTGAACATTCGTTCCGGAACCTACACAGAATCCATTCAATTGTTGCCCTATACCGGTGCCTCAAACTCGGCTCGGGTGCATTTTCAATCGGAAGCAGGTCACCCGGATTCGGTACGGATTGAATCGGTTGGAAACAGTCTAAGCAATTACACCTTTTGGTTTAATGGTGGGGATTATTACGTGTTGGACCAAATTACCCTGGCTCATACCGTTCCCAACTTCTCCATCCTTGCAGAGTTTTCCGGAGAAGCAAGCTATAATATCATTCGCAATTCCAAATTACTGGGAGACTCCACTGCCTTTTCTGATGATTTCAACCGCATTGCCCTACGAAGCACTGCGGATAAAGACCAATCCAATCAAGTGTTGGACAACTTAATCGTTGGAGGAAGTCGTGCAATTAGCGTAGGAGGACCCGGCGATACAGATCCTGAAATGGGTTGGACCATTAAAGGGAACCACCTCCGCGGATTTTATTTCTTAGGAATTGGGTCTTTTTACCACATCAATCCAATTATTGAGGGCAACACCCTGGAAACCACCAGCAACAATGCCAACACCTTCCGTATGTATGTTAATACCGCCTACAATGGTGGAAGCGTACGCTACAATAACATTTACGGAAACTCGGCCGGCTTTGGAATAAACATCGATAATGTAAAAGGCACACAAAACAATCCTTTTGTGGTTGCCAACAACTTTGTGTACATGGGAGACTCCTCCACGGCCACCAACAATTTCGGCATATATGTGCAAAACGGCAGCAATTTGGTGCATGTGCTGCACAACAGCGTTAGCATACACGGAGCCACTGCAAACACAGCCGGCATTAACGTGCAAAACGGACCCAACGTAGATATTGTATTGCACAACAACAACGCCGCGCATTATGGAGGCGGACGCGCACTTAGCGTGGAAGCAGGATTTAGTGTATTGCAATCGGATGCCAACAACTTTTACGCGGCCAATACCGATGCCATTCGCTTTGCAGGTGCCGATTACAGCAGTTCAGCAGCATTCAATGCCGCCACAGGTCTAGATGCCAACTCCATGACCGTAGACCCCATGTTCATGACCGAAGACATGCATACCTGTATGGCCGATTTCGACAACAAAGGAATTGCCATAGGCGAAACCATGGATATCGACGGGGATTCGCGCAACACAAGTACTCCGGATATTGGAGCAGACGAATTTATTCGTGAGGAGACCTTCAGCCTTGGCCCTGACACTACCATTTGCCCGGGCAATAGCGTGGTTCTTGGAAGCGAGAACATCGTGGATGGCACCTGGCTATGGAACCCCACGTTTGATACTACCGCCCAAATTTCTGCAAGTGCTGCCGGGGAATACAATGTAGTTGCGGTAAGCTCTTGCGGAACCGCTCAAGATACCATTGAAGTATTCCATATTCCTGCGCCCACGGCCAGTTTTGACACCACATCCAGTTTCCTTACCTATGTGTTTACCAACACCAGCGGAAACAGCGGATTAAATGGCATCAGCTACCATTGGGACTTTGGAGACGGAGACACTTCTGTATTGGAAAATCCCGTGCATGTTTACGCCCAAAGCGGTAGCTATACCGTAACCCTTACTGTAACCAACGCATGCGGAACAAGCACCACCGCTACCATGACACTCAATGTAATGGTAACCGGGCTGGATGTGCTTGAGCAAAACCGTTGGAAAGTCTATCCTAATCCTACGGAAGGAATAAGCAGGGTGGATGGTTATTCCGAGAAGGCGGCAAATCTGCAATTAAAACTAACCGACCTTTCCGGAAGGGTAGTTTGGGAAGCCAATGTAGGGCAAGTGCAGGGAGCATTTAGTTATGAGCTCAATGCAACAGGGCTTGCTACCGGAAGCTACATCCTTCAAATGCAGCTTGGAGAGCAAATAGGTGCTAAGAAGCTACTCAAGCACTAATACAAAGTCTTTGCAGAAAGAGAAGGGGGACACAGGTCCCCCTTTTTTTATCCCAAAAAAACAAAGCACTTACCTATTAAAGTGTAAAATTTGTTTGTGCCATCTAAATTTGTAAATTTCGCAAGGTTAAGTTAACCATGGCTTAATCCAATTGCGGCGACGCAATTCACCCAAACAACAAATAATTTAATTATGGTATTTAAACGTTACTTGCAAAACAAGAAAGCAACAAATCGTTTTCGAACCGGGGCTTTTCTCGGCTTGATGGCGATCTCAGGTGCTGTATCTGCCCAGTATTGCATTCCAACTTCAGACTGCACCTTTGGCGATCAAATTTCGTCGATGCAATTGTCTAACATAACCAACCCATCCGGCTGCGGAGTAGGCGGGTACGAGGATTACACCTCCTTAACCATCAACTTAAATGCCAATCAAGCATATACCATGAACCTGAGTTTTGGGTTTAATGACCAAGCTGTTGGAGTGTATGCCGACTTTAACAACGACTTCGATTTTGACGATCCGGGAGAATTTGTAGCAGGCTTTCCAAACAACGGCACCTCAAATTTGAGCGGTTCCATCACCATCCCTTCCACGGTGCCATCCGGAACCTATCGTTTTAGGATTCGTTGTGAATATTTTGGCTCCTTTTCGGCAGGCGGTGCATGCCTGGGTTCCCCCTTTGATTATGGAGAAACTGAAGATTACACGCTTAACGTAATAAACAACCCTTGTTCTTCTCCTCCAACCGCGGGAACTGCTTCCGGACCCTCATTAGCTTGCGCCAACAGCAATTTTTCTGTAAACGTACAAGGAAATAGCTCAGGCAACGGACAAACCTATCAATGGCAGTCTTCCCCCAATGGCAACACTTGGAACGATATTGTGGGTCAGACCTCCTTAAGTCTTTCTACTTCCATAACCGCAGCTACTTATTTCCGCTGTGTCCTTACTTGTTCGGGATTAAGCGATACAACAACAGCTCATTTTGTAGACTTAACACCTGCCAATATCTGCAACCTTTGTACCTCCGGTGCAAGCTTTGGTGGCGATACTTACCTCAACGGACTGAATTTAGGTAGCATCAATTACGCTGATGCAACTTGTGCCAACTATACCAACAATACAAACCTTTCTACCGTAGTATTCCAAGGCAGTAGCTACAGCGGTACCATCAATCATGGCGACTGCGACGGCGGCTCAAGCTATGGAAGAGGTGTTTTGGCCTTTGCCGACTGGAACCGTGATGGAGACTTTTCTGACCCAGGTGAACAATTGCTCTCCGTAGATTTGCCCGGAACCTCTTTAGCAGGTGAGCCTTTAAACTTTACCGTTCCACAAAATGCGGTTCCCGGCCCCACCGTATTGCGCATTATTGCCAGCGAAGATGGAACTAGTGGAACCACGGCCTGCGGAAACTTCGGCTTCGGCGAAACCGAAGACTACACCTTAATTATTTCTACACCACCAGCCAACGATGCAGGAGTTGCTGCACTTGCTCAACCAAGCATACCTGCTTGTTCACTGAACGACACCATCATCATCGACATCCAAAATCTAGGCACCACGCCCCTAACTTCTGCCGATGTAAGCTTGCAAGTTAACGGAGGCACCCCCATCACCTCTACCTTTAGTGGCAACATTGCCTCCGGATCTACCGGAACGCACCAAGCAGCCATTACTCCTTTGACTGACGGCGATGTGATTAAGGTGTGGACCTCCAATCCCAATGGAGTTGCCGACTCTTTGGCCATGAACGACACCCTGGAATTAACGATGTATACTTCGCTTTCTGGAGCTTACACCGTAAGCGGACAAACTCCGGACTACCCCGACTTGGATTCTGCGCTTACCGACCTCGCATTGCGCGGCGTATGCGGCAACGTTACCTTTAACCTGCGCGCCGGAAGCTACAACAGCAACCACGTGTTGAACGACTTCCAAAAAAATGCGCCTACCGATCGGGTAATTATTCAGTCTGAGGATTTGGAAGCAGATTCGGTAGAGTTCTTCTATGGCCCTGTTAGCGCCGCCGATAACTATGTATTCCGAATTCAAGGCGACAACTATACCGTACATGCCCTCACGATGCGTACCGAAGGTACCAGCTTTAGTGTGGTAGTAGATGGAATAGATGCCAATGACCTAGAGCTTACCCACAACCGAGTTATTGCAGATACTACGGCCACCAACTTTAACTTTGCCCGTACCGCACTTCGGTTCAATGGAAACCGAGTAGGTGATAATGTACATATTGCGCATAACCATATCGTTGGAGGATCTATTGGCTTGGCCACATTCCCCTCCTCATCGCAAAACGTAACCAATGGAACCCTCATTGAGCACAACACCATTGAGCGCTACGGCAACTTTGGTATTGCGGCTATTTATGAAAATGGAGCCATTATCCGTAACAATACCCTGCGCACCCAAAGCACCATTCTTACCGTGGGCGTAACCATGGAAGTTTCAGAGGGCAACGGGCTTATCGAAAACAATGACGTGCATTTCGTGAACGACGGATACGGTTTACAAATGACCGACGTAAACGCAGGAGTGGGCAACCACATGCGCATCATCAACAACTTTGTAACCGGTGGTGATGGAACCAGCAGCCCCGAAGGCCGAGGAATTAATATTTCCGGCACCTCAAATAACGTAGATGTTGTAAACAACTCCGTGCACATCATCAATGGAGTAGCTGCCAGCCGAGGAATCTATGCTGCCGATGGTAATATTTTCCAATACCATATCGTGAACAACAACATCGCCATGGATGGCCCCGGCGTCCCCTTGTATGTTGAAGACGGAAGCGGAGCCCTACTTATTGATTACAACAACTTGTACCAAAGCGACTCCTCCGAAGTGGCAGAATTCGGCAACACCATTTACAGTACCTTGACCGACCTGCAAAATGCCGGCCTTGGACTGAACTCCGTATTTGTTGATCCCGGATTTAACTTAAACGACTTGCACACTTGTGAGCCCGGATTGAATATGGTGGGACTTTCCTTACCCTTTATCACGGCAGATATTGACGGTGACAGCCGCAACAGCATGCCCGATATAGGTGCGGATGAATTCTTCCTTGCACCGGATATCAGCCTTGGAGCAGACATCAACAAGTGTCCCGGTACTTCTGTAACGCTTGACCCCGGTTTCTACAATGGAGCTACCTATTTCTGGAGCACCTTCGATACAACGGCAAGCATTTCGGTTACCACACCCGACGAGTATGTAGTTCAGGTGGTAGGCAACTGCGCCTCCTCCGAAGACACCATTCAAGTAATGGACATACCGGCTCCTGTGGCTTCCTTTACCGAAACCACCAGCTTCCTAACGGTAATCTTTACCAACACCAGCCAAGGCGGCAACAGCTACCTGTGGGACTTCGGCGACGGAAACACCTCGACGCAAATGAGCCCAACCCATGTCTACGCCATCGAAGATCTGTACACCGTACAACTCACCGTTACCGACAGCTGCGGAAGCACCTCCAGCTTTGACCTAACGGTGAACCCCGACGACCCCAACACCGGACTTGCTTCGGTTGATGGCCTTCAAATCACCGCCTTCCCCAACCCAAGCACCGACTGGGTAACCCTTGAATTGAACTCAGATCAGCTCCAAGAGCTGCACATGAGCCTCAAGGACCTTTCCGGCCGCGAGCTCTGGACCAAAACAACAGGCCAAGTACAAGGCAAGGTGAGCCAGCAAATCCCTATGGGACAGTTAGCTACCGGAACCTATGTATTGGAAGTACGCTTAGGCGAAAACTCCGCTTCCATGAAGCTGATGAAGCACTAAGCATTTTGAACACAAATAAAAAAGCTCCGCCTCGGCGGGGCTTTTTTTTTGATATGGGGCCTGTATCCTATTGGGATTCCCTACTTTATCCCGCCTGAGCTGCTGCCGTCCTTTGGTTTTGGGCCATTGGGCATGCTCCTGCGGTGGCTTGCTGCCGCGCCGCCTCCTCAGAGCGCCCTATGTGCCCAAAACCTTTGGTCGGCATTCGCTTGCCGGGGCGGCCTCCATTAAGACAATGGATGCGATTCTATTCCTACCGCAATGGTAGCCCAAACGGCAAGTCATAGAAAGCACTGCAGCCACCCCGAAACTTAGGAGCTGGAACCAATTACTTAGAAAAACTTTCCTCTTTTTCCATTCCTAAACTGCGCCTTTCCCCTCAGCCGGTGGTTTTTCTAGGCCAGCTTGCCGCTACCTTTTCTCGATACTTATTTTCTACCTCCTGGGCAAATGCCGCTTTGTCGTTTCTTAAAATCTCCATACCCGGTCCATCTACAAGACTTGGATGTGCCTCCCTAAGGTTTTTGTCGCTCCATGAAGCCAGCTCTACCAGAATAGGCGTTAAGGCCAATCCCTTTTCGGTCAACAGGTAATAATTGGTCTTTCGATTGTCGGGGCGTTGGGTTTTTGCCACAATTCCCACTTCCTCCAGAAACTTGAGTTTGGTGGAAAGGATGTTGGTGGCAATCGCCTCCTCGCTTTCGGTAAAGTCTTTGAAGGTCTCCTTGCCTTCGATGAGCATTTGCTTTACAATCACCAATATCCACTTATCGCCCAGGACATCCAAGGCCGAAGTAAAAGGGCAGTCGCATCTGAAATCTAAAGGCATGGCTTAAACTTCCCTCCTTTTGGAAGGCAATACAAAATTAATATTCAATATTACTTGCAAATCAAAAGCTATTTAGTAGTTTTGCTTGCGAAACAAAAGTAATAATAAACAAGCGATGGCAAAAACTAGAATAAAGATAGCCACTTTACTGGTACTAACAGGAATGCTCGCTTCCTGTGGCGTACACAAAAACAAATCCAAAAGCGAGCAAAATCCATCAAACCCCTCAACAATGAGCAACAAAGCAATCGTAGGCGCCTTCTTGGGCGCCGTAATGAAGCAAGACACGGCCACCATGCGCCAAGTAGCAAACCCCGACTACATCCAACACAATCCCTTTGTGCCCACCGGCCTGGAGCCTTTTATCGGCCTATTGCCTGTCCTTAAAGAGCACGGCACCTATGCCGAGAACATCCGCATGTTTCAAGACGGCGACTATGTGTTTATGCACAACATCTGGAAAAACGCCCAACCCTTTGGCGCTGAAGAAATGGTGGCCTTCGACATCATCCGCGTAGACGAAAACGGAAAAGTAGCCGAGCACTGGGATGCCATGACGCCCTTGGTAACGGAAACGGCCAGCGGCAGAACCCAAACCGACGGCCCCAGAAGCAGCAGCGACCTAGACCAAACCGAGGCCAACAAAGCCCTCGCGGTATCCCTGGTCGAGGATGTGTTGATGGGCAAAAACCCAAGCAAAATCGCTGACTACATCAGCGCCGAAACCTACCACCAGCACAACCCACAAATCAAAGACGGCTTAACCGGCATTGTGGAAGCAGTAGAGTACCTCACTTCCCAAAACAACATGTTCAAATACACCAAAATCCATAAAGTGTTGGGCGAGGGCAACTTTGTGCTCACCGTAAGCGAAGGAACATGGAATGGTACTTCCAACGCTTTCTATGATTTATTTAGAATGGAAAACGGCAAAGCGGTAGAGCATTGGGATGTAATTCAACCGGTACCCACCACAGGCTTGGCCAATACCAATGGAATGTTTGGTGGATTCTAATCAAAAACCAAGAATTCCTAATTAAAAATAGAGACCGTTGACGCGTTGTGTTTTCAAGGCGAATTAAGGCACGGACAAATCGAAAGGCCGGAGTTTACTAGTTGTAAATGAGGACCTTGAGATTTGGCCGTAACGCCAAGTCGCCGCCAGAATAGCAACGCGTCAACGGTCTCAAATAGCTACTACAATGAGAAACGTACTTATCACAGGAAGCAGCAATGGCTTCGGCCTCAAAGCTGCC
>CAZJFM010000012.1:0-53637 GCA_964545365.1 uncultured Candidatus Competibacteraceae bacterium
GATCCGGTGGAGAAATACTGGCAAAGTGGTTTTGTTTGTTTTAGCAATAGTCCATTAATTAGAATAGATCCTAATGGAGATAATGACTTTTTAAAGGATAAGAAAGGAAACATTCAGATAGTAAAGGGGGAGGGGAAATAACCACAGATAGGCAAGAATTTATACCTTTGTGTATTATACCGGCTAGTATAAAATGAAAGAGCCACCTTTTAGATACGGTACCACGGTAAGCGAAGCGGCTTTTACCAACAGAGAACAAGAGGTTAAGCAGCTGTACAACAATTTAACACAAGGCATCAACACTACCATTATATCTCCCAGGCGCTGGGTGAATTCTAGCTTGGTAGAAAAGGTGGCGAAAAACATTGTAGAGCGAGAACAAAGAATCAGAATTGTCCTCATCGATTTGTTTTCTGTGGCTTCTCAGGAAGAGTTTTTAGAACTGTATGCCAAGGAAGTTATTAAAGCCTCTACCCCCAAATGGCAAGATTGGGTCAAACGCGGTAAAACCTTTTTTAAGCAATTGGTGCCAAGGTTTACCATTGGCATGGATCCGCAAACCGATTTTTCCTTCAGTTTTGATTGGCAAGAAATGAAACAACATAAAAACGAAATCTTAAACCTATCCGAAACTATTGCAGAAAAGAAAGGACTCCGTTATGTAATATGCCTTAATGAATTTTAAAATTACAAAACGTAACTTATGTGTACAAAATTTATTGGAAAAGGAATTTGGTTTTATAAAGTAAATCGAAAATCTCCTAAGATACGAGAAGAATTAGAAAATAAGTTTTCAAGTAAAATAAAATAAACACATCTAATTCCTCATTAATTGACTAAAATCAATCAAACGGTCTTGGAAAAATGACAATAGCCAACAAAGAAAATATCAATTTCGGACAAACGCAGCCTTATTCCATTGATGAGCTTTCGGTTTTTATTATTCAATTTGATGAACAAGATCAAGTAGATTTCATTTTCGATACTATTGACTACAATAGGGTTCAAGATTTTAGACCTACTGATTACGATACTTTTATTGATCTGATGCATGATTTAGGCGCTAAATCTAGATCTGGGGTTTTATATGTTTTAGAGTATAATCAAGGGGAGCTTATCTTGACTCAAGATTTTCATGATTCTCTCAAAATAAAATACAAAATAGATGCCGATGAATTGGCTAGGGCTTTGGGATATATAACTGAAGAAAATGATTTTATTTTTCTTGAAAGAATGTTAATTCCTGTTGACTCAATGGCTAAAGTTAAAACACAGTTAATATCAAATAATGGGCTTCCAACATTAGAAGACTATTTACAACAATACGGAACAGAGATCAAGCGTGTATATTATCCCGGTGCTGGTATGGATTTTAGTCCACTTCATTTATTTGGGAGATTTATTAAAGATGTTGACTTATATTTTTCAGATTATATATCAATACCGGAGTTGCATGCCACATTAAGAAGGCTTGAAAATTCTGTACGCACTAATATCTTGACACCACAAGATTTCAATAAAGAAAGCTGGGAGGACTTTTGGCCTACCAACATTGATAGAGCTGAAATGATGGGGCACGAGCCTAGTGAGGCCTGGGGAAGAAAATTTGAATTTCATACCAAAAAGCTAGATTGCACCCTCACCTACATGGGAACAGAAGGCGTGCAAACCGCAAGGGTTTTATGTGAAAACCAATTAGCCCCAGAGGTGCTGGTATTGCAAGATCATGGTGGATGTACCAATTACGCATTGTTTGGTGGTGAGAACTCTTTTTTACACCAAGCGATGAAGAACTGTTTGCCTAAATATATTCTAATGGATCCCACTGGAGCAGAAGATACTAAAATATGGCCAGGGTATGAACAAGTAACACAAGCCTATATGCCTAAAGCTTATGAATCCTTGCCGCAGAATAGAAAACCGAGGGCGTTGTTTAAAAAAATGAATGATTAAGTTTTATGAGATGTATGCGATGTAATTCAAAAAATGTGAGTGCCCAAAAGAGCCAAAGTGTTTGGGTAGGGTATGTATTAGCATTTCTTGTTGCTTACTTTGGTTTTCAGACGGGTAGTTTATCAAGTATTATTATTACCTTAGGCATTGGAGCCACGATTATTATCTTTTACAAAAAATGGATAAACAAAAAATATTATTGCAATGAATGTAAAAAAAGCTGGACTGACGGTGGGTTTGATTAAGCATTATTTTTTACCAGGCAAAAGATCTACAGCCTACCTATTTGGTTTAGTCATGCTCATATTCATTGGTTGTGGTTCTAATCATGAAAACAATCTTGGTTATTATCAAGGCGAACCAGTAATCCTCAAAAAAGAATATTCCCTTATACCTGGAGTTTGTATGTACACCTATGAAGGCTATGGTAAAAAGGAAACCTTTGAAGATAAGTGCGAAAAATTTTCAGTGGGTGATAAGTTGGGTGTAGATACCCAAAGCATTACAAAAGACACACTAAATAAGAATAAAGAATGATTTGGTTAATATACTTCATCAATATTTTCATGTGGGGTATAGCTGCGGTAGTGTTAGCTTCAGGTTTGGAATCTTTTCTTTTTGGTGTACTTTATTTTGCTGTAGGCTACCCTCTGAGCCTTGTTGTTTTGAAAGTCAGCGATAAATACGCTGTTTCTTATCTCGACAAATTCAAATATCCACCATTTACAATTTGGAAGAGAAAGCTTTTATGGAGCAATGGGGTTTCCTCAGGTATTATTTGGGGAGGAATATTTATTTGGGCTCTAATTTTTAACTTATAGTAGTAACATAATGGAAAAACTAGTAGAGGTAGGTAAAACAACACCTGGCATTTGGAAACAAATAAGCGAAGGGGGCTTTTTAAATGATTTTCCAGAAGCAGAATTCCAAATAACGGAGAAAAACATTCGATTCCCTGAGCTATCCAAGGGGGTCATCTCTGTGAAGGAAGAAGATGCAGAAAGATTTCTGCTGATAAAAAAACAACAGAAGAAATTAAATGGAGGTAGCTGGATAATCGAATAAAGAAATTTAAAACAAACAAATATGGCAGAACTAAAACATGGAACAACCGTAAGACTCACGAATGGTGGGCATGTGAAAGTACTTAAAGAACTCGGAAGGGGGGGGCAAGGTGTAGTGTACCTCTGTGAATTTAATGGACAACAATATGCCCTAAAGTGGTATTTACACGATTACCCAGACTCGTTTTACAACAATTTGAAGACAAATGTGCAAAACGGAACACCAAACAAATCCAAGGCGTTTTTATGGCCTTTAATGCTAACAGAAAAGCAACATGATAGTTATGGTTACGTAATGGGATTAAGGCCGGGCAATTACAAAGAGTTCGGTGATTTCCTGTTGAATAGAGTTAATTTTAGCAGTGCGTCGGCGGTACTGAATGCTGCTTTTCAGATTTGTGAAGGGTTTTACAACTTACATTTAGGCGGGTACAGTTATCAAGATTTAAATGACGGCAACTTTTTCCTGAATCCCACGACAGGGGATGTGTTAATTTGTGACAACGACAATGTAACTGCCCAGGGCCAAAATTTAGGTATTGCCGGAAAAATGCGATATATGGCTCCCGAAATTGTTTTAGGTCAGAAACCAGATAAATATAGTGATTTCTTTTCGCTTTCGGTGATGTTGTTTTTGTTGTTCTTTAGAAATCATCCATTTGAAGGACAAAAAACTTTGGTGCCTTGCATGACTGAAGTTCACGAAAAGAAATTCTTCGGCAGTGAGGCATTATTTATTTATGATAAGAATGACAATACCAATTTGCCAGTTACAGGCATACACTCCAATGTGATAAAATTGTGGCCTTTATATCCTTCAACATTAAGAAATGCATTTTTAGAAGCATTTTCTCAGGACTGTTTGAAGAATGCAACGAAGCGGCCTATCGTATCAAAATGGCAGAAAGTATTGGTAGAAATGCGAAACAGCTTGGTTATTGATTCAAATGGAAACGAGATGTTTTTAAAGGCAGGTGAAAAGCCACAATTTGCCATTCAAACCGATACCGAGGGCGTTATTGCGCTTTCTCCTAAAAAAACAGTTTACATCGGGAAAAACTTAAGTCCTATTGCTCAAGTAAGAATAAATAAATCTGATACTTCTGTTTGGGCACTTCAAAATTTAACAAATGAAAAATGGATGGTAGAAACCGCAAGTGGCAAACTAAAGGAGGTAGCTCCGAATGAAATAATGCCAACCAAGCCAGGGCTAAAAATCACTTTTCCAGGAAAAGTAAAAGGAACAATAATTTAAATTTAACTAAACACACAAATCATTATGAGTAGTTTATTAGATGTGGCACCAGTTCCACGCAGAGTGATGACCTTATTTTTTATCGTAGATACTTCCGGAAGTATGGACGGAAATAAAATAGGAGGTTTAAATCAGGCAATCAGAGAAGTGTTGCCTATGTTGGATGATATTTCAGCAAGCAATGCCGATGCTGAAATTAAAATAGCCATGTTGGAGTTTTCCTCTGGAGCAAGGTGGGTATATGAGACACCAAAGTCGGCTTCAGATTTTATTTTTCAGGATTTTGAAGTGAGTGGCTTGACTGATTTAGGGGAGGCATATCAGGCTCTTGCTGAAAAGTTATCCCGAAAAAATGGCGGTTTTATGACTGAAACGACAGGGGCGTTTGCACCGGCATTACTTTTGATGTCTGATGGGGCCCCAACGGATAATTGGCAATCTCCATTAAAAACATTAAAAGAAAATAAATGGTTTCAATCGGCCATTAAGGTTGCAATTGCTATAGGTGATGATGCGGATAAGGAAGTTTTAAAGGAATTTACCGGCAATATTGAGGCAGTAATTGAAACACATAATGTGAATGCCTTGAAAACGATCATCCGAACAGTATCTGTTACTGCATCTCAAATAGGTAGTCAAAGTTCTACGGTAGGCAATGAAACCAAACAAAACACTGTTGTTGCAGCCGTTACGGATGTTGTTGAAGATACAGATGGGGCAGCATCTGTTGCAGCTCCTGCGACAACTCCAATGGATGATGATTGGGATTAAGCTAATACACCACCCTGTTATTTTAGCAGGGTGGTGGCTTTTTAAGAAATGAATAATTATTAGCCTTTTAATACATCCTGAAGGATCCGAAAGAAGGGTGATTTCAATAAACTTCATTGTGGAAACATAAAAAGGCTTGGTGTCTAGCACGTTGGGTTAATTCAGACTTAAAACCATGGTGAACCTAATAAAATGAATTAAATTCTCTAATCGCTGAATTACAGAAAATTTAGAAGAATTGAGTATTGCATTAGACCTAAATAAATCAAGATAAATATATTATGTGTACAATTTGGTCATCAACAAGCGGTGGCTCGAAGAACCAAAGACTTTTTATATTGGAAGGAAACACGTTATGGACATCTACCGGCGGAGGTTCTAAATCGGATAGACTTTTCATAATTGACGGAACCACCATTTGGTCTTCAACCAATGGAGGTTCAAAAGACAAAAGGCTCTTTATTATTGACGGCAATACTATTTGGACTTCAACAAGCGGTGGTTCAAAAGACAAGCGGTTGTACATTTTTGATGGAAACACTATTTGGTCTTCTACAAGTGGTGGCAGTAAAGATAAACGACTGTATATCATTGATGGGGATACCCTTTGGTCGTCCACTTCGGGCGGTAGTAAAAACGAAAGACACCTGATAGTCGAAGGTGGTTGTCTGGGCAAAATAAGTGTGCTGGTTTGTTTATTGGCAAGAATTTAAATTTTGCACTATGAAGGAAGAAAAAATATTAGCACATGGCGATGTTATAGAGCTCGAAAATAATGAACAGTTAAAAATCATTAATGAAATAGGTCGTGCTGGACGAAGTATTGTTTATGTGTGCTCATATATGGGTAAGGAGTTTGCACTCAAATATTACACACACGAACTCCCGGATATATTTTACAATAATTTGAAAGCAAATATTCAAGTTGGATCACCCAATAATTCAAGTGTATTTCTCTGGCCCCTAATGCTCTCCAAAAAGCAAGACAAATGCTTTGGCTATGTAATGCCTTTGCTTCCTAAAGGGTATAAAGAATTTGGAGATTATCTATCGTCTAAAGCCAATTTCACCAGTGTAGGAGCCTTATTAAATGCAGCCATACAGATATGCGAGGGAATGAAGCAGCTCTTCGATGCGGAATATTCCTATGCCGAATTCAATGATGGATGTATTTTCATTCATCCAGAAACTGGTGATGTACTTTTTGCCGACACGGACGTTATTGCCGGTAAGGGAGTTCATTTGGCAATGATGGGCAAAATGCGGTATATGGCTCCTGAAATGATTTTAGGACAGTTTGCTGATTTGCACAGTAATTATTTTTCTCTTTCTGTTATTCTGTTCCAACTGTTTTTTAGAAATCATCCCTTGGAGGGGCAAAGGGGCTTAAATTCACCCTGCATGACAGAAGATGAAGAGAGGAAATATTACGGCAGCGAAGCATTATTTGTCTATGACAAAAAGAATCAAGAAAACCCACCGGTTAAGAGTGTTCATAACAATGTTATTAAGTTATGGCGATTGTATCCGGAAATCTTAAGAAATGCATTTACAGAAGCTTTTTCGCAAGAATCGCTCAAAAATCCGTATCAACGATTTTCTCCCGCCCAATGGCAAAGCATTTTTGTACAGTTACGTAACAACTTAATTGTGGATGCCAATGGCAATGAGGGATTTTTGGCTGATAACGAAAAAGCTCATGCATATTTGAAGTGGAACGATGATGTCATTGCCTTATTCCCTGGTAAAACTGTATTTAGCGGTATATCTGAACTTCCATTTGCCAAAGTAAAAGCAAAAAAGGATGATACAACATCATGGGCACTTCAAAATATGAGCAGCCAAGTGTGGACAGCCGAAACTCCAAGTGGCAAAATAAAGGCGGTCACCCACAATGAATTGATGCCAGTAAAATCAGGTTTGAAAATATCCTGTGATATGGGATTAGTTAACTTGGTTTAAAGGAGGTTGTGAAAATTTTAAAATTAACGTTATGAATGATATCAGAACATTTCACGCGAAAGCTATTGGTGAAAGTCACATAAAAAAGAACATGCCCTGCCAGGATGCTGCGGGCAGTTATGAGGACCACGATAAGCAGATTTATATTGGTGCAGTTAGCGATGGGCACGGTAGTAAGGACTATTTTAGAAGCGACAGAGGGGCGCAATTGTTGGTGGATATTACTATTCAGGCGATTAAAGATTTCATAGAGCAAAGTGAAGCACAAATTCTATTTCGATCAAAGTTCACAAACAGAAATACACTTACTTCTGGAAAAGAAATTGAATCCGCATCCAATCAAAATGAAGCGAATAAAAAGCTAAGTGATGAGGCATTAAATCAACTCTTTAAGTTTATCATCTCAAAATGGCGCCAATCTGTATTGGAAGATTGGAACGAATCCACACCAAGTAAGGAGGAATTGGAGTCTTACGGAGTTTCGGAGAATATGATTAGTGATTTTTTATCAGGTGATAACCTGGCCATAGCATATGGCTGTACCTTATTAGCATTTGCAAAAGTTAAAGATTATTGGTTTGCTTTTCAAATAGGTGATGGTAAAAGTATAGCTTTTGATCATGAAATGAATGCCACAGAGCCCATACCAACAGATGAATTATGCATGGGTAGTGTCACTACATCTATGTGCGAAGAAAATGCATTTAATAACTTTCGATATGCCTATGGAAATGATGTTCCTGCCATATTGTTTATTGGTTCTGATGGTATGGATGGTTACTTTTCTACCGTAGAAGAAAATGCAATTGAACCACTGAAAAACCTTTATCGTTCCCTTACTGAATCATTTTTATGTAATGGTTTTGATGAAGGCTTAAAAGATTTAATGGATTCTTTACCCACTCTTAGTAAGAGAGGTGTGACCCAAGATGACATGTCAATTGCAGGTTGGATAGATTTTGGTAACAAAGAATTATTACTTAAAGGTATCGTTGAAAATAAAATAAAACAAGCTGAACAAAAACTTAGCGAAACTGAACAAAAACTGCTTCAAGAACAAGACGAACTTCAAGAGTTTGAAACCAATCTTGTTCAGAAAGCAGTTTTGATGAATGAATTAGAAGATAAGCTTGTCGAACTTAAAAACAAATACGAATCATCAAAGATCAATATCCAGGCTTTCGAACAAAAAATTAAGGAAGAGGAAGCAAAACAAGAAGTTCTAAAGAAAGAGAAGGAGGACATTCTCTCTAAGAAACAAAAACTTCAAGCAGAATTGGATGACAGAAACCGGATAAAAGAAAATAAGCTCAATAGTATTCAAAAAGCAGAAGAAGAAAAAACAAAAACACAATCGATTATTGAAGAACTAGGGGAACGTGTCTCTAAGTTTCTGGGCATTAATTAGTTTTTGTGAAATTAGACGCTGTGTTTAATCAGTTTTTAGATGCCTTTCAAGTGAAGAGATGTATGATTTGTAAGGATATGATATACGGTCAGTATTATACTGACCAATGGGGGCAGGCTGCGCATACTTCATGTGGGATACAAAACTGTTTTTGTTGTGGGCGCATAATATTCCCCAAGGAAAAAAAAATGGCTGATGGTAGGGATATATGTGAGTGTTGTCTAACATCAGTAGTTGTAAATCAAAGAGATATCCGGAGGGTAGATGAGCGGATATTAACCGTTTTAAAAAGTGTTGGAATTGTTGGATTACCCAAAGTTCCAATAGAAATTGTTTCGAAGTCAATACTAAATCAATCCATGAATAGTCAAAACACAGGAATTAGCAATAGTTATGGATTGACCCAGTACACAGCAATAGGATGTCAAAGGCAATTTAAGATTTTAATCTTGGATCATTTACCTAAAACCTTTTTAGCAGGAGTATTGACACACGAATATATGCATGTTTGGCAGTATCTAAATAACATCAATCCTCCGAGAGATATTTGTGAGGGCTTTTGTAACTTGGGGTCCATGGCTTTTTATCAAAAGATTAATACACCATTGTCTAGGGTTTTATTGGAGCAAATGGAAAAAAATCCAGACCCTATTTATGGCGAAGGCTATAGGAAAGTGAAGCGATATTGGGAACAAAATGGTTGGAATTCAACTGTACAACAGATTAAAATGAACAAATTGTCTTCCAACAATACTTTAAACTAACCATAAAATGAGTAAAAAGGAAATTAAAGATTTGTTTATTCAAATTGGGAATAGATTTGGCAATGATGTTTTAAAAGGCACTCATTTAACCTCAATTGTTAAAGATTTACAGCCAACTATCCACCCTGCTTATTTTAATATTTTAAAAGAACTTGAAAGAAAACAGTTGGTTAAAACTGTGTCTGAACTCGATAAAAATGCAGCTGAAACAGTATTTGAATTAATTAAAATCCGTTCTGATTTTAAAGAAAATAATGGTTTTGACAACAGGGCTTACGATGTTTTTGATGTAATTTGCGAGGTTTTTGACTTTCACGTAGATTTAGGAGAAAGCACAATAGATAACTTTACAGCAAACACAGGCAGTTCCAGCTTTCAAAGCCAGAAATCTATTTCAAATTTTAATGCTTCTAATACACGGAAAGGGATATCTATAGGAGGTAAAATGACATCTTATGATATGTTTTTATTATCAGATTCAACAAAGAATGCACTAGATACTTTAAATAAATACAATGTAAAGAAAACAAACACGTGGAGAATACCAACTACTAAAGAGTTGAAAGAAGTTTATCAGGATTTAATCATTTGTAACAATGATTTTAAAGAACTTTGGTGTTTGGATGAAAACTCAGGAACTTTAAGTGTTTTTGATGCTTTGAGTGGTGTCCACAAAAAATGCAATACAAAAGAGCAACTTAATCAAAATCGACCACTTTTGGCCGTTTGTGATGTTGACTACTCAGTGATATTAGATAAAGAATTATCGATTAATTTAAATACTAGCAATGATTGGGGAATAAGCATTGTTTATGGATGTTTGGGAGAACAAGAATATCCGGATGGATTTGTTAAAGCACTGAATCATCTCCAACTTTATAATAAATCAACTTGGAGATTACCCTCCATATTGGAACTCGAACAACTTTATAAACATAAAGAATTATTTAATATTCAATCTGAATTATCTATTTGGTCTTCCACGGAACCTAAAAAGTTTTTTGTGAATGTATTAGACTTTAATTCGGGAGAAATTAAAGAACGAAAAAAAACTAGTTACCTGAATAAAATCACAGGTGGTGTGATTCTTGTTTCAGATGAATAAGAGCTTCGCAATTAAAGTTTTACAAAATGGGGAAAAGCATTGAGAAATATATTGTAGTAGTTAAACGGTTAAAACAAACCTATGGTAATCAACATTTCAAAAAACCTGGTCTTCATGCAGTGTTAAATGATTTGTCCCCAAGCTTAGATAAGAAGTTTCTCAATGTGTTGAAAAAGGCAGATGACTTTTTATTATTCCTTAAAATTGACAACCTAGAACCAGAAAACGAGTCGATTAAGACAATTGATTTAGCAAAATATCGGCAAGATTTTCTTGAAAATAGTGGGTTAGACAATCAGCTTGCGACACTTATTTATGATACTTATTTATTTGGTTTTGATATAAAAGAAAATTTAAAACTTGAGGATTACAAGGCGGAGTCAAATAAGCCAAATTTATTTTTGGATGAGTTAATCGACATGGCATTGGTCGATAACAAGTTAGAAAGAAGTGAGATTGAAAATATATTTAATAAATGTCAAAAACAAGGCTTGCCCGAAGATGATATTTTTAAGCAATTAGTAAAAACAATTAATCAATATAACCTTCAACCTTTAACCGCTTTAGCTGAAGTTAAATTAAGAGATAAATCCACTTTACTTCAATATGATTGGGTAAATAAGGACGTATTAAAACAAAAGGAGCTACAACAAGCTTCTATCTCGAATAATCCTGAGCAAGAAAAGTTAGCAAATCAAGAGCAATCAAAAGGCTTAATTGAGGAACTCGGTGGTGACGGTTCGATAAAAGAGTATGCATTAAAAAAAACAGAGCTGGAGTCAAAAATAAAAGAAGAGGGAGCAAAAGAAAAGACGATTGCACAAAAAACTTTAAATAAAATTAATGATGAAAAACAAACTAGAGAAATTCTAAAATCAACAAAAACTATAAAAATTAAAAGGGGAGGTTTTTTTTCAAGTAAACATGTTGAAATTACATCTAAAAATTGTACACTTTCAACGTTTAACAATGGAGATGTTATTCCGGAAGTTACATCTTTTGGTGAGATGCGAAGTGTCATGGAAAATAAAAGTCCCGCTTGGTGTTGGTATGATTTTGACGAAACTAACCAAGAGTTCGGTAAGTTGTATAATATCTATGCGGTAAAAGATAAAAGAGGACTAGCTCCGGACGGGTTCAAGATTCCCAGTAAAGCAGATTGGCAAGAATTAATAGATATCGTTGGTTTAGAAGGTAGCAAATACCTGTCAAGGGAAGTTGTAATTACAGGAAAGTCAGGACAAAAGTTTAAAGGTCGTGATACGTTTGGGTTAAATATGAAACTGAGCGGTGTTTTGAGAGCTTGTAAGTTTTTTAATGAAAGAGAAGAAGTTATTTTTTATGCAAGTTCTGCTTCGAATGATATGTGTTTTGGTATATCGTTAAAACAAAAAGGGGAAGGAGCTGCCGGCAATAGGAGGTACTTTTTTAATTGTGCGCCACATGTTTTTGAAGATGAGTCTATGAGGGAACATACCTATTGGGCTTTTGTTAGGTTTTTAAGAATTAAATGAAAAACAAGGACACTGATAATCAATCGAGTGTAAGCCTACAATCTCAAACCAAGTATTCCCCACATATCCATAACTAAAAAGGCAAATCATCGTCATCATCAGAGTCAATAACTGGTCCCTCAGGCATATCAAAACGACCTTCTTGGGTTAGTTCTACACCTATAAGATTGCTAAGTATATTCTTATACATACCTTGTGTAAAAAGATTTACTCTTTGATAATCCTTTCCAAGAAGGTAATCTAAAAAGTGTGCTGCATAAATACTTAAATCAGATTCTGGAATAAATGGATTAACCCGCATAAATTCTTCACAATCTTGTTGGAAAATAGACACGGAAACATTAGACTTAAAATGGTATTGATGTAGCTCTGAATAATGTCCACGGTCTTGAAGTAAAACCAAAGATAAATGAGAATTTACAGGTCGATTCGTGAACGTTCCATCCCTCAATTCATCATAAAAATCCTCATTATGGTAATTCTTTAAAAACTTTGTTGTAACTGTATTTAAATTATCAATCACATAAAACATATTAAGGCTTGGCGTAGAAAATACCAAAGACCTTTGAGAGTTGCGCAAACTTTTGTGTAATGCAAAGCTTGCTGTGTAAGAATCAGAAATGTCAATACCTTTTTCCAGCATTTTATTCAAATGGAAAACTATTTCTCTATTAATAGTATCTCTATTGGGTTGATTGGGCATTGTTAAATATATAGAATATTGATCATCTTGTTTTCCAAAAACCAATTCAAGAATTTCAAACTTATCCAATTGGATAGCATTATTATCTTCTGATAATGCTTGCTGAAAGCGTTCTTCAGTAAGTTCCCAAATATCCTCTTGGTAGGGATCCTCAACCGATACTGCTTGCTTATCAATAGTCCCAGTTTCTTCATCATAACTCCAACGCACCCAAGATAGGTCTCGAGTATATTGCATATAGCCAACATTTCCAGTTATGTGAAAATCATAATAACCGCTGGTGTCTATAACTTCTCCGAACTTATGCACAACATGATAAGCTTGTTGACCAAAAGGCGCTAAAAAAAAGAATTGATCATTCTTATCAACCTGAAAATCATTTGTATACATCATAGGCAATAAATAATTCCCATGACCAATTTTTATATTTACTAATTGTGAATTATAAATTAAGTCAGACTCATGCAACAAATCGCTTAATTCGATCATTGACTTTGTTAAAAGGTTTAATCCAACCAACTCAAAATTTTGACCATCAAAAGTGAGTAGATTTACGAATTGCCTAAAAAAACGATTATCATTTACCAATTCATATACTGGTTTTTCTAGGTCAAAAATATTGTAGTCAAGATTAGTCTCAGGCAAATAATTTTCCATACCAAATTGGATGAAAAGCTCCTTAATGGCTTGATTATTTCGAACAATATGGGGTATAGCATCAATAGCTATAAGGTTATCTTTCGCCAATTGCACGAAAAAATCCACCATGACTTCGGGAAAACATTCAAAAATATTATTCTCTAGCCATGAACAAGTATCATCTAAATCAAAATTTAACTCCTCTAAATCTAACCCATGTTGCGTTATTACAGCCTGTAGTATTTCTCGATAATTGTATGCCGTTAAATTAAAAATCTCTGAAGTCCTTGACCATGAGTGATAGTAGTTTATTGGGCGCTTTGGCAAACGCGTAATTTCAGAAACTTGTTGGTTGTATTGAGCATAAAATTCGAAAAAGTCCAGATCACTCCCAAATAACTGTTCTAACTTGCCGTTTATAGTCTTTTCTGCTTCATCAGGTGCATCCAAGAGTTCTAAATAATCAAAGAAAATCTGCTTAAGGTTATTCGTGAATTGGTCAAACGAACTGTCCAATAGTGATGACCCTGATTTAACTAGCCGGGGATAAATTGAATACAATGCGCTAATTTTTTCTTTATTACGTATTCCCCAATATTGAAGAAACGTTAGCAGATTCATTGGTATCGTTTTTGGGACCCCCCAATAGGTATCCCATAAAAGGAAATAACGGTTCTTGGTGCTTTTATCTTGAAATGTGAAAATTGGATTTGCCATGGATTCGAATTTACTATTTTGCAGAGTTATTTAATTGCTGCATTAAGAATTAGCACTATGTTTTAATCGATATAACTCTTGAAAATCTCCATTATTCAAATGGTAAAAGCTAATTTGCTCTAAAGTTTTAGGCAAAACGCCTTGCAACCTTTCTATTACTTCTTTATAGTTTCCATATAACCAAGGACAGAGACCCAAGTGCTTGATTTTATGCAAATCACAAAAATCTAACACCTCATTAAAACTCTTATTTCTTAAATTAAAAACTTTGGGGTTTGATTTAAAAAAATCACTAATAGATTGACTATTGTAGCTAACATCCCCTACCATTTTTGATGAATGAAATGATAGACCAATACCATCTAATTTTGCCTCATCTTCCCATATACTACCATGTACTACTCTAACTTTAATGTTTTGGTTTGGGATAGAAAGACTAGATGAATGGTTAATTCGTTTCATTTTGAAGACATGACCAAAATCACCAGAATTAAAATTTTGGCTTTCGGTAAAGATTTTCGGATCTATAAACCCAACGTCTCCTTTTTTTAATTCATTGACCTTTTTAAAACCCCAATCTAAACGAGCATAATAGTCTCTAACTTCTAATGAATAATGCGAAAAATCACATATTAATATAAATTCATCCTTTAAGACAGGACTCAAATAACCCATTACTTCATCAGATAGTATTGGGTAGCCACCACCACCACCGTTTAAGCCCTCATTTAACGAGACCAAATAGTCTGCTTTTATATTTCGTTCCTTTAATTTATCAATTGATTTAAGTGCGTCCAAACAAATCCATTCTGTATTTGGTGGAATAGTCAGATAAGATTGAGCCCAGTGCCTATCGTCCTTTTCCACAAAAAAAAGTTTATCAAACAAGAGGTGCGAATATGCCTCGCGGTAGGGACCTGCAGCTAGGTATAAAAGCGTTTTCATAATCAATAATTCAATTTCATTTCCATTTCAAGTAAGCATTGAATGAATTGATTTTTGCTTCTGGATTTTACATGAAGCGCATTTGACTCTATTTTAATTTCCGAAAAATTAAAGACTTCATCAGTCTTCAATGCCTGTGTAATCTCCGCACAAAGTTTTTGCATCAAGGAACCATAGCCCATTTTAATGACTGAAAGGTATTGATTGAAATGAGCATCACTTTGTATAATGTGTGAGAAAAAATTAGGGTATGCGGCTATAATTTGATCTGCATAACTCTCATAAATTCCTGCAAAATCATTTTTATTTAGATGGTAAAATCGCACCTCTTTTACTTGAGCGCCTTGATGGTTCTCTAATAAAGTAAGTACATTTTCATAATCATTTGCTCCCCATGGAGTCAAGCCTAAAACTTGAGCTTTTTTTGATTCAGCATCCCGCAATATTTCTTCAAAAGATTTATTTTCCAGGTTTTGCACATTATTTATAGCGCTAAAAAAATCTTTTGAAGTTCTGATATTTCCAATTCCTCTGCTTAAACGAACTCCATCATTTGAAAGCTTTAAGCCTATATAATCTAAATCATTGGCATCACTCCAAATACTATTCCGTTTAAGCTTTACTTTAATTTTATTATTTCTAGTTTTAATGACTGTTTCTAAATTTACTTTGCGCATTTTAAAGACTTGACCAAAAGTTGCTTCTTCTAAAGTATCCTTAGTGAAAACATTAGGATTGATGTAATCACTGTCACCCGGAAAAAGTTCTTGAACCTTTTCTGCAGCCCAATCTAATTTAGCCAATGCTTTATAGCTTGTTGTTTGATAAGGTTTTAAATCTGTTATTAAAATAAACTCCTTTTTAAGCAAAGGATATAGGTAGCCCATCAAAAAATCAGAATATATTGGATAATGGCCTGCGCCTTCTGATAAGCCTTCATTAATCACCACTAAACAATCAATGCGCACATTGTCTCTCTTTAATTGATCAATTGATAGGAGGGCATCTTTTCCAATAAACTTGATATGGCTTGGTTCCTGTGGATAGTATCTTTTAAAACCGCTATTGTAATCGATAAAATACATCGCGTCAAATGGCAATGTGAAATACTCTTTTTTAAAAGGCCCGGATGCTAGATATACCAAAGTCTTCATGAATTTTTATAAGGCTTATTTAAATGGAAATGCAATATTTGTAAGATTGCAATACCCAATAGTTATTTTTCTTTTATCAATCTAATGGATAATCCAAGTCCATGGTGATAGCCTTCTACTTTATGCGTTTTATATTTAAGCTTCCCAAGTTCTAGTTCAAACTCAACTATATATCCATCTGATGTCCAAAACATTACATAACTTCCTTTACCACTAAAGTATTTGTAAGTATACAAAGACTCTCCTTCCCACACAGTAAGAAAAGAGGCTATTCTTATACCATTTGGTTTTATATTTAATCCTATACTTTTGACACTCTTATGATCTAAGAAATAAAATCGCTTCCAAAAATTTATTTCTAATAATGACATAAGGCCATGCGTATCTTGTATTGTTACTTCTTCAATAAGGTCTTTAAAATCAGTTAATGAAGCAATTCTATATCCTTCAGGTAACTGTTTCATTATAGTTTCACATGCAAAATAATTATATAGCATGTATTCATTATCCGGATTATTCTTGTAATAACATGAGGTCGGCTTTTGCTGCCGTGTTTCTTCTCCCCATTTTTTTGCATCTTCTATTTGAGGTATTTCAATCATTTTATTATACAAGTGATTAAAATCGTTTGTAGCCCAAAAATTTCCTCCAATTTCAATATACTCTGCAGTACTTGATCCATTTTTGGATTTAACAAGCCTAACAAAACCTGAGGTGAATCCATTTCCAGGCCATGCCTCTATTTTTTTGTAAATAGGCGTGTTACCAATACAAAATGTTCCTATGTTTAAATTGCTTTTGTCCATGTAGGCCCAACTCGAGAATGTACCATATTCATGTGGTTTTGCTTGAAAACCTAATTTACCATTACCACTGTGATTACCGCCTTTCCATTTACCCCTTTCTTTTAAGTCTTTAAGAGATTTTATATTATCCTTTTGCCTATTTTGATTGTAATCCCAAGATGAATCCCACATGTGTGATTCATCCTCTTCAAACAAGTAGCCACTTATTCTTACAAGGTCTTTCCATTCTTTCAAGGTAGGTAACCTAAAATCATCTTCAGTTATTTCCTTTAATTTTTTGATTGCAAATACATTGTAACAGCACCCTAAATGCGAGTTTTGAGTATCGAAGTTATACCAATGATAACATGGTGTTTGTGAATTTTTATATCTCTCAAATTCATCTTCATTTTTAGCAAAAGCAATTTTACGCCCATCATTATAGGTAGTCTTATCTAAATTTTTTGTTTGCCAATCAAGGTTGTTTACAGTGATTACTTCCATAACTAAATATTTAGGTTTGAGGTGGTCGGTCTTATTAGACACTTTAAAATCAAAGTTAATTGTTTTTCTTGTTAGAAGGAGGGGGCAGGGGGAGACTAATAACTCTTGTTTTGTTGACAACCCTGTGCTGCTTTCATAAAGACCTCACTAAGCGTTTGATACTTCAGGCTGGAATGCTCCCTTCGGTTATTTTAGAAGTGAAAAAGCGCCCTACACTCCTTAAACAGCTCGTGGCCATCCCCCACTCCAATCAAGTAAAGCCTGTCATACTTTAGGGTTCTGAAAAGCGCTCAATGTAAGCGTTGTCTGTAGCTCTTCCCTTGCCATCCATAGAAATAGAAACCGTTTCCAGGCTCTTCACGTATTCCAGGCACACTTCTAAAGTGAATTGGCTACCTTGGTCCGAGTTTATGATCTCCGGTTTCCTATGGTTCTCCACGGCTGCTTTGAGAAGATCTACGACCCAAGAAGCTTCCATAGTGTTGCTCAAGCTCCAACCAACGATGTAGCGGCTGTGTAGGTCTATGTATTGCTAAAAAGCACATATACCCTTTACCCATTGGCACTTAGGTGATATCTAAAGCCCATACCTGATTGTGTCTTTCTATCTTTAGACTGCGTAATTGATAGGGGTACTTGTAGGCAGCACTGTTGATTAGCGTGGTCCTTGGTCTAGGTAAATAACATCAATACACATGCATAAATGCTGACCTATTTTGACCTAACCAAATAATAATGCTAGATGCTAATGTCAAAAATTCTTTCTTTTCAAGTTTTAAAGGATGAAACCACTTTTTAAATATTTCAAAGACCAAGTCATGGATTTCTTGTAAATTCATATTAGGTTTTAAACGAATAAGAATTTCCTCCACTTCCGGGTCATATTCATCGGGAACATCACTCAAGTGTCCAAAACTCATTGGGTTGTGAGAATTTACAATTTCACGCAATGAATTAAATAACAAAGAATGGCGTTGCTTTACCTTGATTAAATCTATTTTGTTCGTTTCCATTTCGAGCTTACTTGGAATTTTTAAGATTGATGACAAGATGAAAAAGTTTTCTCACTCGTCATAAATGGAATCTATGATAGTATAAGCGTGATCGCCCCAGTATAACTTTGTACTTGGATTAGGTATTGTGAAAAGTTCTAATGAATCATGAATAATTTTTGGGTTATAATATTGCTCGCGGTGCAAAAAAATTATTTTGCCGATATGATTGATGTAGTCGTCATTTCCATTTATGTCAATCAAACCTAATTTTCCCGGCCTAAAGTCATCAGTTTTCCCATTCAATTTAGCACTAAGCTGAGAAGAAATGAGCACAGCTACATTTAGCTTTAATGCGATTTTTTTAATTAATGAAAGGAATTTGGTGTACCCTTCTGACCAAGGTTGCAATTGTAAATAATCAATAATTAATAGGTCTGTGTTATATATTTTCAACAAACGCTCCAATTCAACAGAAGTCAAATCAATACTATCATTAATTTGCATATTAAATAGCCAAAACTTATCTTTTATACTATTAATACGGCCTTCTAAATCCCAAATAAGCACATTTTTTTTCTTTAAGGCATTACGTAAACCAATATTCAGCATAAGCAACGATTTACCCATTTTTGGTCTACCGGCTATAATAGTAATTTCTCCTCGCTTAAAAGCGCCTAATTTTTGATCGAAGGATTTATAACCTGAGGAAATTGATTTATTCATTTCATGTTTCATGTGGTAGTATCATTTAAATAATAGACATGAAACATTTAAACCAATAGAAGCTACTTTTTTAACTCAGGAAATATTGTTCCTAAATCTTGATGATCATTTTTGGGTTCAAAGGCGGCTAAAAAAATAATTATGGCTTTTGGCATTAAACCTAAAGTTAGCAATGGCAAAAATCCATTATCGGGGAAAGCTACATACAATGAAGATGTTGTGTAAATTAAGATATTTGATATACTATTAAAAACTGAAAATAGCTTCTTTATCTTTGGCTTAGTGAGAATATTCTTCTTCAACGGTTTGATTGATTTAGAAATCAATGATAAATCATAGGTTTCAGGAATAGGACTAAAGCAGGATAGCAACTCTATAAAACTTAAAAGCAAAGCAGAAACTGCAAATGAAATTTTTATAGCTTCTATACCAGGTTCAGAAGGGTTGAATTGCTTTGACAGGTAGATGCTTAAAAATGCTGACAAACTCAATAACCATGTGGTTTTTGAAAAGTGATAGATAAATTTCATTGCCTTTTTCATTTTTTCAATAGTTAAATAGACCAATCAATGCGCAGTTTTTTGGGGTTCCCTTAAACTGGACGAAGTAAAAATATCAAAAATAGCTGAGACTGGATATAATGGTTCAAATAGTGCCACCGATTTTGGTTGGCTATTGCCGGTCTTTTCGGTTCAAACAGTGCCAGTTTTTTCGGTTCTATTTGTGCCACTTTAATAGGTCAAGTAGAAAACTGCTATATCTCAGGACAAGAACTGAGATATGGCAAACAAACTTGATCCCATGGATTTAAAACAAATCATTAGCCTCCGTCTGGACGGACTGAGTAACAGAAAAACTGCCGCATTGCTTGGGATAAGCCGCAATACGGTTAATGCTTACATGAAGCTCTTTGAGGCTTGCGGACGTCCTTTGAGTGAACTGAAGGAGTTGACAAACCAGGAATTACAGGAACTGTTTCCTTCCTGCACCAGCATAAACAACTCTCGCTATGAGCGGCTTATGCAATACTTTGAAAAAGTCAACCAAATCCGCAATCATCCAGGCTTCACCTTTGGAGACCGTTGACGCGCTGCTATTCTGGCGGCAATCCTGTCCTGACGCTGCGGTCAGGATAATAAACCCTGACAGGAACGTCAGGGTCTGCGTTACGGCCAATTCTCAAGCACTTTGTCCTGCCCGCAGCGTCAGGGGCCCTCATTTACAACAAGTAAACTGCGGACTTTTAATTTGGCCGTGCCTTAAGCCTCTGACGCCTCGGTCAGGGACTACGTCTTGAAAACACAACGCGTCAACGGTCTCGCCAGGATTTTAACCGCTTATTTTCCAGTTTTCGCAAAGCCTCAGCTCTTGCCAAGGGCAAAAACAACGAATCTTGATTATAGCTAATCTAAAATGATAGACCACCGTGTAAAAATCCTTTTTATGGGCGACACTCTCCGCCAGGGACTGAGGCGGTACCGCCGTGGGGTTGGGTGCTTAGGCCGCCGCCCTGAGCCGCGGCGGCGCGCAGCAAGCCCCGGCATAGGGCAGGTGGCCTTGCTCCCAACACCGGGGAGTAAAGCCGAAGGCCCGGCCGGCGGCCAAACCAAACAGTTTGACCTCGATTCGCTATTTGGAAGGAACGGCAGCTTCCACCGGAATGGGAAGGCGCAAATACTCCCATTTTAGCACCAGTTTGCCTTGGGTTATTTCAAACTCCAGGCTCTCTTGGTTAGCTTCCACCATTTCCGGCTCCACGTTAAACCGAAGTACGTCGCGGGACTCATCGTAATCGTAAGCGCCCCAAATGTCCCACACTTCGTTTAAAATAACGGTCCATTCTCCTTCGGAAGGAATGGTGAAAAACCCATATTTCCCGGCGGCTAGGGGTTGGTTGTTAACCATTACGTCTTTGCTAAACTCCACCCAGGTGGCATCGTTAGCGCCGCTTCGCCAAACCTCTCCATAGGGCACCAAAGCGCCCCATACTTCACGGCCTTTAACGGATGGCGATCCGTATTGCACACTCACTTTAACATCACCCACCATTCCTGTGGTAAGCTTTTTTGGTGAGACTCCGTCTTCTTTAATCTCTGTGCGGGAAGGGAAAAAGCTAGCCTCGGCACTGGTATCGGTGCTCACGGCGTTACTATCGGTCGCTGTAGGCGTTTCGCTTTTAGTCCCAGCCCCACAAGCGGAAAGTAAGCTAAGGCCTGCAAAAACCATTGGAATCCAAATTACACTATGTTTCATATACTTCACTATTTGTGTTTTCTTACCAGGTGATTACCACTTGACCAGTTCCTGTGCGTTGTCCGGATTGGTTGCTTGGATTGCTACCGGTATTAAAGCTGGTTCCGCCCATACCTCCGCGGTTGTATCCACTTCCGGGTTGGCTGGAGTTGGAACCGTAATTGCCCCCCACATAACCGCCACCGCCGCCGCCGGGGTTTCCTCCGCCGACCCCGCCGCCGCCAAAACCTCCAATGCCACAGGTGCTGCAATAACCATTGTTGTTTGCGCCGCCCCCTCCATTCACAAAGGATTCTGAGCCGTTTCCTGCACTGCTGTGGTATCCGGAGCCGGCACTTCCGCCGTTTCCTGAACCGGTGCCTGCATTTCCGTTTCCTCCTATACTTAGGGTGGCCCCACCTGCGCCGCCAACTTCTCCGCTGCTTATACCGGCACCGCCTCCGCCACCGGCCACCATCCAAGGCGCAGCACTAGCCGGATTGGTTCCAAAGGCTACCACCGTGGCTCCGCCGCCCCCGGCAGCCCACCAGTTGCCACCGCCATTACCGGACTCCCCGCGCTGACCAACCAATATGAGCAATTGATCTCCACCCTGGACGGCAAAATCTCCCTTGACATAGCCGCCAAGTCCGCCGGCCACATTATTGGTACTGCTGGTTCCGCCTTGAGCGCCCCAGGCCTCTACGGTTAAGGAGCAGACGCCATTGGGAACGGTCCAAATCTGGTACCCATTACTTACAGACACTACACCGTTACCGTATTGAGCATTGCATTGGTTTTGACTGGGTCCTGTTCTGCCGGTATTTCCGCAAGTATTGAGGGTAACCGAGCCTCCGGTTACGCAATTGATAACTTGAACGGTGTCGGCAAAAGAGGCTGAACAGCCCAGCTGGTCGGTCACGGTAAGGTTAACGGCATAAGAGCCGCCCTGCCCAAAAGTTACCGAAGGTTGCTCCGCGGTGCTGCTGGCAGGCGTTCCTCCCTGAAAACTCCAGCTATAAAACAAGCCGGAACTGGCCGGAGTAAAGGTTATGGGGCTTCCGCTCAGCAAAGTGGAGGGGTAGCTGAATTGTGCGTTGGGAAAACTGTTGCAATCGCACAACAAATCGCGCCATCCGGACAGGGGCATAAAGATTTGAACGCAATGGTCGGTGGTATTGTAAATTTGTAAGCCGTCTGCCGGTTGGGCTATGGCATTTCTTTGGGCGGTGTTGAGCCTGGGCAGCAAAAACCCGCGTGCGGTGTCTTGAAGATCCAACACGGCGGAAGCATCGGGCGGAGTATTGGCTCCTATGGTAACGCCTTGGGCATTAATAGAACCCAATAAGGCAAACTGAATTAAAACAAGGACGAACAGCTTTTGCATGCTTTCATTATAGAGGTTGGTGACCAAGTTCTCAAAAATAGCAAAGCTTAGTGGCTAAGCCAAGCTTTTGCCCTGTGATGTTTGCATGAGTATTGGCCAATAGAACAAGAATAAACATCCTTAATGACTTTACGTTAAAAGACCGGTGGATATCTACAATTCCAAAGCTAATGCCTGAAATGCATTTTCGTTTTCATTGGAAACAAAAGGAGTGGGTTGCCGAATTCCCCGGCGCTCTCTTTTTCCCGGAAGCCTCGGCCTGTTTCTTGGCAGATGTTCACCTAGGCAAAGCCGAACATTTTCGCAAAGCAGGTATTGGCATGCCGGCAATTGCGGGGCAAAAAGACTTTGATGCGCTTAGGGCATTGTTTTCTGCTTCTAGGCCTACCCACTTTTTCTTTTTGGGCGACTTGTTTCATTCCGAAGCCAACGAAGCCCTTCCGCGTTTTAAGCACTTGCTTTCCGAATGTCCACAGCACCGGTTTACGCTCATTAAAGGCAACCACGACATTTTATCGAAAGCGCAGTACCAAGGCTTGGGTTTGGAGGTTGAGGAGGAAGGCTACCCCTTTCACGACCTACTATTGGGCCATGACCCTGCACATCCGTGTCGGCCGAACTTGGCAGGCCATATCCACCCCGGCATTCGCTTAAAAGGAAGCGGCAAACAAAGCCTAAGGTTGCCCATGTGGTGGATAAAACCCGAACAAATAGTGTTGCCGGCTTTTGGAAGCCTTACGGGATTGGCGGCATGCAAACCGAGTAAACAAGACCGTATTTTGGTACTAACCGACACCAATATTGTGCCTATTTTGGGCCCAGAAGCCAATGTGATTTAGGGCATAAATGGCCATACCAAGCTGAAAAAGCGAAATAATGCAACGCATATTGGGGCTTTGCACAAAAAAGTTGGGAGGATATTAGGCTAATTTTATTTACTTTGCAGCCGATTAACTTTAATACGAAAACATATGTCCGACATTGCATCCCGGGTGAAAGCTATCATCGTTGACAAACTGGGAGTGGACGAGGCTGAAGTAAATGCTCAAGCCAGCTTTACCAACGACCTTGGAGCCGACAGCCTTGATACGGTTGAGCTTATTATGGAATTCGAAAAAGAATTCAATATCGCCATTCCCGATGATCAAGCAGAAAAGATTAGCACAGTAGGTGAAGCGATTGCTTACATCGAAGAAAATTCAAAGTAATACACCAAGTGTATGGCGTTGAGGCGAGTTGTGGTTACAGGTCTTGGTGCGCTTACGCCCATAGGCAATACTTTTAAACAGTATTGGGATGGTTTACGTAGCGGTCAAAGTGGCGCTGCACCCATTACTCGTTTCGACGCTTCTTTATTTAAAACCCGCTTCGCTTGCGAGCTTAAGGGATTTGACCCCCTCGAGTTCCTTGACCGAAAAGAAGCCCGCAAATTGGATCCTTTTATCCAATATGCTTTAGTTTCGGCCACCGAAGCAGTAGAGCATGCCGGTTTGCACCTCAGCGGTGCGGTAAATCCGGACCGAGCCGGAGTAATTTGGGCGTCGGGTATTGGAGGGCTTGACACCCTTATTTCTGAAATTTCTGCCTTTGCCAAAGGCGACGGTACGCCACGTTTCAACCCCTTTTTTATTCCCAAGGTTATTGTAGATATTGCCGCAGGTCATATCTCCATTAAATTTGGGTTTAGAGGTCCCAACTTCGCTACGGTTTCGGCCTGTGCTTCCAGCACGCACTCCATGATTGACGCATTCAATTACATCCGCGACGGAAAAGCAGATGTTATTGTAACCGGCGGGTCAGAAGCAGCAGTAAATGTGGCCGGAATTGGCGGTTTTAATGCCATGCATGCGCTTTCAACCCGAAACGACAGCCCGGAAACAGCGTCGCGCCCTTTTGACAAAGACCGTGATGGATTTGTCCTTGGCGAAGGAGCCGGAGCACTGGTTCTGGAAGAACTGGAGCACGCCAAAGCAAGAGGTGCCAATATTATTGGAGAAATTTGCGGAGGAGGATTCACTGCTGATGCACACCATATTACAGCACCCCACCCCGATGGACTTGGCGCTAGTAATGTTATGCGAAATGCACTGGCCGATGCACATATGCAGCCCGAAGACATTGATTATATTAACGTCCATGGCACCTCTACTCCGCTAGGTGATATTGCAGAAACCCTTGCCATTAAAGAGGTATTTGGCCAGCATGCCTATCAATTGAACATCAGCTCCACCAAGTCCATGACTGGACACCTTTTAGGAGCCGCCGGGGCTATAGAAACCATTGCCTGCCTGCTTGCTGTTTCGCAAGACATTATTCCTCCTACCATAAACCACTTTACCGACGATCCGGAAATCGATTCAAAACTCAACCTTAGTTTTGAAAAAGCGGTTGAACGGCCGGTAAACGCTGCCCTCTGCAATACCTTTGGCTTTGGCGGGCACAACGCTTCGGTTATCGTGAAGAAGTACAACCCCTAAGTTTGGGTTGGCAAAGAGGAAGAATGGCATCAAAAAAGCAGCATCAATTTCACGAAAAAAGTCTTTTACAATCGCTTAGAGAAAAATGGCTTTCTTCTAGCAGCGAAAAAGCATTGCGTAAACGCATTCGAAAGGTCTTGGGCTTTCGTCCCAAAAAATATGCCCTCTATGAAATTGCATTGGTACACAGCTCAGCAGTCCATTCCAAATCCCTAAACTTTAAAGACCATAACGAACGCCTGGAATATCTCGGCGATTCGGTGCTGGATTTGGTTATTGCCGACTACCTGTACCAAAAATACCCGGACAAGAACGAAGGTGGGCTTACCCGTATGCGCTCTGCACTTGTAAACCGAGTGAGCTTAAACAGAGTAGCCGACGAATTGGGCATTTCGGACTTAATTATTGGTAAGTTCAATAAAAACATTACTCCAGAAGACGTAAAAGGAAATGCCTTAGAAGCATTGGTTGGAGCTATTTACCTAGACAGAGGCCTGGCTGTGGCAGACCGCTTTATTCGCCAACAAATCCTAGACAAAGAGCTTTTTGGCAGTAGGCCCGGAAGCCATGTGTATGACTTCAAAAGCGAGTTGTTTATGTGGGCTCAAAAAGAAAAAAAACAGCTCCGTTTTGATTTGGTATACGAAGAAAATCGCGGAGAGATTCGGAAGTATATTGTGGACCTAAAGGTAGACGGCGATTCTATTGCCGAAGGCGAAGGCCAAAGCAAAAAGAAAGCCCAACAAGTGGCCTCTAAAAAGGCCATTCAGCTGTTGGGCATTCAACTAACCAAAGAGTAACAGCAGCGATTAACTGGCCGCCATTCCTGCTTTCTTTTTCTTTTTCACCAAAGACGCTCTGAGGAACTCGCGGTTCATTCTGGCAATGTTTTCGATAGAAATTCCCTTAGGACACTCCACCTCGCATGCGCCTGTATTGGTACAATTTCCAAAGCCTTCCTTGTCCATTTGCTCTACCATACGCAAGGCCCGTTCTTGCCGCTCCGGAGCCCCTTGAGGAAGCAAAGCCAATTGACTTACCTTGGCACTCACAAAGAGCATAGCTGAAGCATTTTTGCACGTAGCTACACAAGCTCCACAGCCAATACAGGTGGCCGCATCAAAGGCCGAGTCTGCATCTTCTTTGGGAATGGGAATGGCATTGGCATCGGGAGCGGCGCCTGTATTCACAGAAACATAGCCGCCGGCTTGTATGATGCGGTCAAAGGAGGAGCGGTCTACCGACAAATCTTTAATGACCGGAAAAGCCGCAGAGCGCCAAGGCTCTATGGTTATGGTATCTCCGTCCTTAAAGTGACGCATGTGCAATTGACAGGTAGTGGTTCCGGTCATTGGGCCATGGGCTCTACCGTTAATAAACATAGAACACATGCCGCAAATGCCTTCGCGGCAGTCGTGGTCAAAAGCCACAGGTTCTTTGCCTGCCTCAATCAATTGCTGGTTCAACACGTCCATCATTTCCAGAAAAGACATCTCCGGATTCACCCCGTTTAGGGTATAATCTACCATCTTTCCGGGAGTAGAGGCTCCCTTTTGACGCCAAATTTTAAGCTTAAGATTCATGGTATTCTGGGACATAATGTTTTGTATTATTTGTAACTGCGGGTCGTTGGCTTCACATTTTCAAACTCTAGTACTTCTTTATGAAGCGCGGGCTCCCCGGATTCTTTGTATTCCCAAGCAGCTACATAGGTGTAGTTTTCGTCGTCGCGCAAGGCCTCGCCTTCTTCGGTTTGGTATTCTTCACGGAAGTGACCACCACAACTTTCGTTACGGTTTAAGGCATCGTAGCACATAAGCTCACCCAACTCTAAGAAATCGGCAACTCTGCATGCCTTTTCGAGTTCGGGGTTGAACTCGTTTTTATCGCCGGGCACACGCACTTCTTTCCAGAAAGCTTCACGTAATGCTTTAATTTCTGAGATGGCTTCTTTAAGGCCTTGTTCGTTTCGAGCCATTCCGCACTTATCCCACATAATTTTACCTAAGGCTTTGTGGAAATAATCGACCGTTTTATCGCCTTTAATGCTCATTAAGCGATCCATGGTATCGGTCACTTCTTTTTCAGCCTGCTCAAACTCGGGCGCATCGGTAGAAATTGGTCCTGTGCGGATATCGTCGGCCAGATAGTTGCCTAAAGTGTAAGGAACTACAAAGTACCCATCGGCAAGTCCTTGCATTAAGGCAGAAGCGCCCAGTCGGTTTGCACCATGGTCCGAGAAGTTGGCTTCGCCCAGCACAAACAAACCATCCAGGTTACTCATTAGGTTGTAATCTACCCATAGACCTCCCATGGTGTAGTGTACCGCAGGGTAAATACGCATGGGGGTTTCGTAGGGATTGTCGCCGGTAATTTTCTCATACATCTCAAACAAGTTGCCGTATTTGGCGGCAACCACTTGTTTTCCAAGTTTCAAGATGGTGGCTTTGTCTGCGTTTGGGAGTCTTTGTTTGTTGGCTTCGGCCTTTCCGTAACGCTCTATGGCCGATGCGTAGTCCAAATAAACAGCCATTTTGGATTGCCCAACTCCGTACCCGGCATCGCAGCGTTCCTTGGCGGCTCTGCTGGCTACATCGCGAGGCACTAAGTTACCAAAGGCTGGATACCTACGCTCCAAATAGTAATCGCGCTCCTCTTCGGGAATATCTACCGGCTTACGCTTGTCGTCTTTAGCTTTTGGCACCCAAATGCGTCCGTCGTTACGCAAGGACTCACTCATTAAGGTAAGCTTGGACTGGTAATCGCCGGAAACAGGAATGCAGGTAGGGTGAATTTGAGTAAAACAGGGATTCCCAAAATAGGCCCCCTTTTTATGGGCTTTCCAAGTAGCAGTAACGTTGGAACCCATGGCGTTGGTGGACAAATAAAACACATTGCCATAACCGCCGGTGCAAAGCAATACGGCATGGGCCGAATGGCGTTCAATTTCTCCTGTAACTAGGTTCCTGGCAATGATTCCTCGGGCTTTGCCGTCTACCATGACCAAGTTCATCATTTCGTGGCGGCTGTAAAGTTTCACCTGCCCGGCAGCTACTTGCCGGCTAAGTGCAGAATAAGCGCCCAACAACAACTGCTGACCGGTTTGGCCTTTGGCATAAAAGGTTCGGCTAACCTGCACACCGCCAAATGAGCGGTTGTCTAACAAACCGCCGTATTCGCGCGCAAAAGGAACTCCTTGGGCCACGCATTGGTCAATAATGTTCACACTTACCTCTGCCAAACGGTGCACGTTGGCTTCCCGGCTGCGGTAATCGCCTCCTTTGATGGTGTCGTAAAACAAACGGTAAACGGAGTCGCCGTCGTTTCGGTAATTTTTTGCTGCGTTGATTCCTCCTTGAGCGGCAATGGAGTGGGCTCTTCGGGGACTATCTTGAAAGCAAAAGGCTTTGACGTTGTAACCCATTTCTCCCAAAGAAGCAGCGGCAGAGGCTCCGGCAAGGCCGGTTCCAACTACAATCACGTCCAGATTACGTTTATTCGCCGGATTTACCAGACGAATGCTGTTCTTGTGGTTTTGCCATTTTTCGGCTAATGAACCTTTGGGTATATTGGAGTTTAACACAGACATAGTCAACTATTTTTGTTTGAAGGGAATTAGGTGAGGTACATATAAATGGGAATGATGGCGAAGCCGAGGGGCACCACCACAGAAAAAACTTTCCCAAATCCCTGAATAATGGGGTTGTAGGCCGAATGGTTTACCCCCAACGATTGAAAACCGCTGGCAAAACCATGCCATAAGTGAAAACCGATGGCCACCATGCTGATGGCATATATGGCCACATACCAGAGTTGCTCAAAAGAGGCTGCTACAAGTGTATACAAGTCTTTGCGACCTTCCCCATCTATCCCAATGTCACCAAAATGCATTTTGAACCAGAAGTTGCTCATGTGCAATACAATGAAAACTAAAATAACCGTACCCAAAACCCCCATATTCCGGCTAGACCAAATGGAATTGGCACTGTCTTTTTTGTAGTGGTAGCGTTGAGGCCGTGCTTTGCGGTTCTTTAGCGTTAAGGCAAGTCCATCAAATGCATGGAATAGGATACTGAAATACGTAAGGTAAGATAGGATTTTTACGGCCGGATTAGTGGTCATAAACTCCGCATACTTATTGAATTGAATTTGCCCGGCTTCTCCGGGAATAAACAACTGCAGGTTTCCGGCCAAATGCCCTACCAAAAACAGGCATAAGAACAAGCCGGTTAAGGCCATAAATACTTTCTTCCCAATAGAAGATTTTAATAATCCGTAAGATGCATTTTGCGCCATGTGTATCTGTTTCCTGTGATACTACAAAATTAGAAAAGTTCAAAAGGCAGGAGACTTTTGCCGGAAAGTGAGGCCTTATTTAGAATTAATCAAAATAAGCAAAGCCGCTTACCTATGCCACGAAACAGCACAAAGAAGTGATTTGTTTGCGCCCCTGATGGAGCCGGCACCCCGAACTTGGCAGGAGCCTAAGCGGCCTACGGCCAAGAGCGACCCAAGAAGCTCCTTGGGCGGAGTTGCCGATTAGTGCCCTGCCATGGTCGGAGTAGAGGGGACAGCAGGAGTTGGCGCCCCCAAATTCTTTAAATGCTGTCCATGGGTTACCCAAGCTTTCCAAACCCCAGGAGTCGCATGATACGGAATACCAAATTCCTGAGCAGTTTGCTTTACTATGGGCGCTAATTTCCGATAATGCACATGGCATACATGGGGAAACAGGTGGTGTTCAATTTGAAAATTCAGCCCTCCGGCGTACCAGGAAAAAAGGCGGTTTTCGTTCGCAAAGTTGCGGGTAGTACGCACTTGGTGTTCGGCAAAACTGTAAGGCAACTCTCCACTTTCGCTGGGTTGTATAAATTCGGCTTCTTCGGCCACATGGGCCGGCTGAAACACCAAGGCCAGTAAAAATCCGGCAGCCAAATGCGCCACCAAAAATCCTAAAAGCACTTGTCCTACGCTAAAGGGGCTAAATACCATGGGCAATACCAAAGCATAGCTTATGTAAAACAGTTTAGTGAACCACATAATTGCCAATTCTTTGTAATAATTGGCTTTCACTTGCTTAACCAAGCCTGTTTTTTGGTACCTGTTGAAGCGAGCAAAGTCTTTAACTAAGACCCAAAAGATGGTCATTAAAGAGTAAAAAGGCCAGGCATATACATATTGCCAGCGGTGCATGGGCTTAAAAGGGGCATGTGGGCTAAACCTAAACAAACCACGGTTGTCTATGTCCTCGTCGTGGTCCAACACATTGGTAAACGAATGGTGCAACACGTTGTGCTGAATTTTCCAGTTGAAAGAACTGGCGCCCAACATATTCAATGAATAGCTAAAGAGCTTATTTTCCCAATCTTTGGAAGAATAGGACCCATGGCAGGCGTCGTGCATAACGCTCAAACCGATTCCGGCCAAACCAATACCTGCACAAAGTGCGCAAAGCAAACCAAGCCAGCCGTTGGTCACCACTCCCGAGATAATTAACACGATGGGGGTGAAATACAAACTAAACATGACAAAGGTTTTGAAGCGCATGGGCATTCCGCCGTGCCTTGATATGCCTTTCTCTTTAAAATACTGATGCACACGCTGATTTAGCGTGCGTTGGAAACCCGAATTGTCTCTGGAGAATCGAATAGATTGTTGCATAACCATAAAACAGCCTTAGCAGCAAAATAGCTGACCGGCCATAAAATAAACCATGGCAAGTTACTTACAAAATTTTGTTCCGCAATTTTAAACCATCCATTTTCCCCAAGCCCTAAAGGTTAAATGCTTGTAGTCAACCCGTTAATTTTGAGCCGTCTTTCACTCCAATTTTCCCTGTTTTTGGGTCAACTTGGGTGAACAAGCGGTTTGGCTAAAAAAACTATGGGCGTCCGGTAGGCGTATTGTACCTTTGCAAAAAAAATACGGCTACATGCTGACGGTACAAAATCTATCGCTTCAATTTGGCAAGCGCGTTTTATTCGAAGAAGTAAACCTCACCTTTTCACCCGGAAATTGCTATGGCGTCATTGGAGCCAATGGAGCCGGCAAATCAACGTTCTTAAAAATCATTAGCGGAGAGCTCGACCCCACCTCGGGCAGTGCCTCCATGCAGCCCGGCGCGCGGATGGCCGTGCTCAAGCAAAATCACTTTGAGTTTGACGACACACCAGTGCTTCATGTGGTACTCATGGGCCACGAAAGGCTCTGGAGTATCATTCAAGAAAAAGATGCCATTTACGCCAAACCCGATTTTTCGGAGGAAGACGGCCTAAAAGCGGCCGATTTGGAAGCTGAATTTGCCGAAATGGAAGGCTGGAACGCCGAAAGCGACGCCGCCAACCTGCTTTCGGGCCTCGGTATTGCCGCCGAAGACCACCACAAGCTTATGCGCGACCTCAACGGCAACGAAAAGGTGCGTGTGCTGTTGGCTCAGGCTTTATTCGGCACTCCCGATATTTTGTTGCTCGACGAACCCACCAACGACCTGGATGCCGAAACGGTCATTTGGCTCGAAGAATTCCTCATCGATTTCCCCAATACGGTTATTGTGGTGTCGCATGACCGTCACTTCCTCGACACGGTATGTACCCATATGGTAGATATCGACTTTAAGCGCATTCAAATGTATTCCGGCAATTACAGCTTTTGGTACGAATCAAGCCAGTTGGCGGCCCGCCAAAAAGCCCAACAAAACCGCAAGGCCGAAGACAAAAGAAAGGAGCTTCAGGAATTTATTCAGCGCTTTAGCGCCAATGCCTCCAAATCGCGCCAGGCCACCAGCCGCAAAAAATTGCTGGACAAAATCAGCGTAGAAGACATCAAACCCTCCTCGCGCCGCTACCCTGCCATTTTCTTTACGCCGGAACGCGAAGCCGGAGACCAGGTGCTGCGCATCGAAAACCTTTCCGGATCTGCCGATGGCGAAACCATGTTCCGGAACCTAAACATCAATGTGCGTAAGGGCGACAAAATTGCCCTGCTTTCCAGAGAATCAAGAGCTACTACCCTCCTCTACCAAATCATTAACGATGAGAAACAGGCCGACAACGGCACCTACGATTGGGGAGTAACCATTACCAAAGCTTACCTGCCCAACGACAACAGCAGCTATTTTAATGAAGACTTAAGCCTGATTGATTGGCTGCGTCAGTTTTCAAAAGAAAAAGACGAAACCTATATCCGAGGCTTTTTAGGGCGTATGCTTTTCTCCGGCGAGGAGAGCCTCAAAAGCGCCACCGTGCTTTCGGGCGGCGAAAAAGTGCGCTGCATGCTCAGCCGAATGATGCTTCAAAGCGCCAATTTCCTCATGCTCGACGAACCAACCAACCACCTTGACTTGGAGTCCATTACAGCCTTTAACAATGGCCTTAAGGAGTATCCCGGCAGCTTAATTTTTACCACCCACGACCACGAATTCATTCAGTCCTTGGCCAACCGAATCATCGAAATTGGCCCCAACGGAATGATTGACAAAGAGATGACTTACGACGATTACATCCGTGACCCGCAGGTAAAAGAAGCCCGCCAAAACCTGTACGGTGCCCTCGTGTAACCATGGCCTGATTTTTGCGTATGTGTACATAAAACGAATGTTATGCGTCTTTTATTGTTGGTTTTTCTGACCCTGTTTGCGCTGCACACCGAAACCTTCGCGCAGCACAAGCCCAACGCGGTTGAGGTTCAAGTCGACACCAATGAGGTGTTTATCCAAGGCAAGGTGGTTAAGCGGCTTGGCGTCTTTAGCCACGTAAGCATCGATAATTACGAAGACATTTACATGCTGCCCCTGGTAAAGCAGCAAGTAACCATACAGGGCGAATTCGAAGGCGAATGGCAAGATTTGGCCAAAGCCGAGATTTACCGCATGAAAGAGGACGACCTCGAGGTCGAAATCAAATTACTCGAAGACATCGAAGGAAAAGCCAACCCTTACGACGCAAGTTGGAGTTACGAAAACGGCACTGAGGTACGGCTCAAGTGGCTCGAAATTTATTGAAGCTTAATCTTTAGGGCGCCTTTTCCGTCTCCGGCTGCAACTCCTCGCAGCCATGGCTTGTGCCCCTAAGCCCTGCGTGGGCTTGCTGCGCTCCGCCTCCGCCGGCTAAGGGGCACAGGCCATCCCTGCTGTGGGGTTTCCGCCTGCGCCGGGGCGCAGATTTCGCTCCGAACCGGAATTCTACAACTACTAAAGGGCATTTGCGTACAAACAGGAGCGCCAGCCCCCTCACACAATGCGCAGAAACAGACGGAGGCCATTGACGCGTTGCTATTCCAGCGGCTATCCTGTTTCTGGGACTCTTATCAGGATTGAAAATCCGCAGTTTATGCTTAGCCCGTTGGAATAGCAACGCGTCACAAACGCAAAAATGCGCACCAAACAAATGAGGCAGATGAAAACATCAACAAGCTCAATGGATTGTTTGGCAAACACCCCCTTGGCAACCTTTTGAATAAAATCCATTTAGCCTAGGAGCCTATGAAGAAGCTGACGATAATTCTTTTGAATACCTTCCGTCACTTTTGCCTTGTCTTTATTAAACCCAGCTTGGGCTATAGAAAACATGTTTCCGTTTTGACCTCTTAAATTTCTATCGCTCCATAAAATGATTTCCGTAATAATTGGAGCCAACGCTATCCCTTTGTCTGTTAGTAAATAAATGTTCTCCTTTTGATTATCAGGAAGTTTCTGTTTGGTAATAAGCTCGTTTTCTTCCAACCACTTCAATCTTGAAGATAAAATTCCTGGAGCTATGCCCTCCGGGGAACTAGAAAATTCTTTAAACGTTTTCTTGCATTGAATGAGCATATCTCTTACAATCAACAAAGACCATTTGTCCCCTACAATGTCCAAGGTAGTAGCCAATGGACAGCCTGATCGAAAATTTCTCTTCACTTTTTACTATTAAATTGGTAGCAATAAAACGCTTTGCGTATCTTTGCTACTGATTTAATAGCAAAAATAGGGTTTCAAAATGAAACATGCGCAACAAACCGTACTTATAACAGGCGGAAGCTCTGGAATTGGACGTGCACTCGCCATAAAGTTTATGGAAAACGACAGTACTGTAATTATCACAGGTCGTAATCTTTCCAAATTAGAAGCTGTGCAAAGGGACTTTCCCCAGATTCATATTTTTCAAAGTGATGTTACGGATGATGCAGACGTTAGAATGCTTGCAGATAGCATTCAGGAAAAGTTTGGCGGCATTGATATTCTTATCAATAATGCAGGCATAATGAATTTGGTAAATGCAGGAAACGAAAACAATGACTTGCAAAAACAAATGCAAGAAATTGAAATTAACTACAACTCCCCCATTCGAGTCTTGCATCACTTTCTACCACAATTGAAAAAAAGCAAGAACGCAGTATTGGTCAATGTTTCTTCAGGATTGGCTTATGTGCCTTTTGCACAAGCACCAACTTATTCAGGAACAAAATCGGCTTTGCATTTTTGGACATTAGGTATTCGCCCTCAACTGAAACCTCACGGTATTAAAGTTATTGAACTGCTTCCTCCTGTGGTTGATACACCATTGGCTCACGGAGCTGATATTGCCGCAGATGATAACTTGAAGCCAATGTCACCCGAAAAATTAGCAGCGATTTTTTGGAAAGAATTCATCAACGGCAAAGAAGAAATTACACCAGGCATTTCCAAACAATTAAAACGAATGAGCAGACTCGCTCCCAAGCTTATGTATAAAATTCTGAATAAAAATCCGACACCAAACAATTAACAACCAAACAAATACAAATAATGGACAATTTCGCAATCATCAACCTACAAGCTATAGTCGGCACGTTGGCAATTATTCTGGGCTTTCAATGGTGGATAAAGCCCCGTGTAGCAAATTTATCTATACAAGCTGCACTTTTACCTTTTGTATTCCTCAACGCATTTCGGTATCTAGGCTTAACGTTTATGGCTAAAGAGCAATTTTACGACGGCTTTCCAACTGATTTTTTAACGACAGCAGGGCTTTTAGATCTTACCACTGCAATTTTAGCCATCGTTTCCGCCATTGCTTTAAAAAATAAATGGCGTTTTGCCATTCCATTAGTATGGGTATTCAATATTGTAGGATTTGGCGATTTAATTACTGCTTTTCCACAATTTTTCGGACTTGAACTGTACAATCAAAACCTTGGTTTCATTTGGCTAATGTTTGTAACCTATGGTTTAGCCACATTTTTAAGCCATATCTACATATTTATCCGACTTTTTAAAAACCTAAAGACTAAATAAAGGCGCAGCCTAAAAATGAGTGCATTGGTTTTTCATAAAGGAACATAGCAGCATCGCATAAACCTTGCCAATCGCATGTATTAACATTTAGTCTTAAGGGCGCCTTTTCCGTCTCCGGCTGCAACTCCTCGCAGCCATGGCTTGTGCCCCTAAGCCCTGCGTGGGCTTGCTGCGCTCCGCCTCCGCCGGCTAAGGGGCACAGGCCATCCCTGCTGTGGGGTTTCCGCCTGCGCCGGGGCGCAGATTTCGCTCCGAACCGGAATTCTACAACTACTAAAGGGCATTTGCGTACAAACAGGAGCGCCTGCCCCCTCACACAATGCGCGGAAACTCTGGGCCAAAGCCTAGCTTAGCAATGCCTCTCCGGCCTTAACCAAGCGCTTGGCTGCTTCGCGCAACTCCTCGGGGGTTTTGGCAAAACAAAAGCGCAGCGACTGGCAAGCGCCGGGATATTGATAAAAGCCGCTCATGGGAACCGGGGTAACTTTGTACTCCGCAGACAGCCTTTTTGCCATCTCCTCATCGGTCAATGCGGCATCGGCGGTGTAATGCAATACCTGAAAATAGGTGCCCTCGCTTGGGCTAAACTTCCAGGCACTTCCCTTAAGTTCGGCAAGGAAAATATCGCGCAATTGCTGATAAAACGCCGAAAGTTCCCGGTAGTGTTTGGGTTCTTGAAGCATACGTGCAAAAGCATACTGGCTGGCAGCATGTACCGCAAACACCTGATATTGGTGCATTTTCCTAAACTCTGCCATTAATGCCTCGGGGGCCAAAACAAAACCTGTTTTCCAGCCGGTGACGTGAAAGGTTTTACCAAATGAGCCAATCACAAAGGCCCTAGAAGCCAATGCAGGGTATCTCGCTACACTTTGATGCTCAAAACCGTCAAAGGTCATGTGTTCGTACACTTCATCGCTAATCAGCACCACATCGGTAGAGGCCAGTATCTTCTCCAGTTGGAGCATATCTTGGTGCCCCAACAAAGCACCGGTAGGGTTATGAGGAGAGTTTATTAAGATGGCGCGGGTTTCGGGCCGCATAAGTTTTTTCACCTGCTCCCAGGGGATTCTGTAATCCGGACCTTCCAGGGACACCAGTCTGGCTTTCCCTCCGCAAGCTTCTATGGCGGGAACATAAGAATCGTAAGCCGGTTCAAAGACAATAACCTCATCGCCATCGCGCACCAAACAGGAGATGGCCGAGTAAAGACCTTGGGTGGCTCCCGCCGTAATGGTTATTTCGGTTTCGGGGTCATATTTGGCAGAGTACAAGGATTCCACTACCTCAACGACTGCCTTACGCAGCTCCGGGAGCCCGCTCATTGGGGCATACTGATATTTACCTTTTTCCAAGGCTTCCACCATAAATTTAGCTAGGTCAGGATGGGGGTGAAAGCCCGGAAATCCTTGAGCCAGATTCAGAGCACCATCGGCCTGAGCCATTTGGGTCATGCGCGTAAAAATGGTGGTTTTTACCCGAGGCAACTTGGTGCGTAAAGTTCCGGAAAATTCCATACTCATTTTATTAAAGCTTGTTCCAGATGCCCTATGCGCTGCAAGCCGGTGATTTGAATTTTAAAGCCATTCAAATCCAAGCCTTGGACTTGGTCATGGGCAACAAACACTTGTTCAAAGCCGAGCTTTTCGGCCTCTCTTAAGCGCGGTTCAATTCGACTTACGGAACGAATTTCACCGGTGAGTCCAACTTCTGCGGCAAAGGCAACCCTAGGCGACACAGGCACATCGGCACCCGAGCTCATGATAGCTGCTACTACAGCCAAATCCATGGCGGGATCTTCAATGCGAATTCCTCCGGTTAAGTTAAGAAAAACATCTTTGCTGGCTAGAGGGAAACCGCAGCGTTTTTCGAGCACGGCCAAAAGCATATGCAAACGGCGCAAGTCAAAACCGGTGGCAGAGCGTTGGGGGGTGCCGTACACTGCCGAGCTAACCAAGGCTTGGGTCTCGAGCAATAAGGGCCTTGCGCCATCTAAGGTAATGGCAGTTACGGTTCCAGACAAACGCTGATCCCGATTGCCCAGAAGCAAAGCAGAAGGGTTGTTCACTTCTTTCAAGCCTTGCCCTTGCATCTCAAAGATGCCCATTTCGGAAGTGGAGCCAAAGCGGTTTTTTTGGGCACGAACAATACGAAAGACATGGTGTCGGTCGCCTTCAAACTGAAGCACCACATCTACCATATGCTCCAGCACTTTAGGGCCGGCAATGCTGCCGTCTTTGGTAATATGTCCAATAAGCAAGACAGGTACACCACTTCGCTTAGCAAAGCGCATGATTTGTGCGGTGGTTTCCCTTATTTGAGAAACGGAGCCAGGGGCAGCATCGAGCAATTCGGTATGTAGGGTCTGGACAGAGTCCACAATAAGCAATTCGGGCCGCAGCTCATCGGCGTGCCTAAGAATAGCTTCTACTTGTGTTTCGGTAAGCAGTTGGCACTCCGGGTTTCGCTGACTCAAACGGTTGGCACGACTGCTTATTTGTGGACCACTTTCTTCGCCACTCACATACAGTACTTGTCTGCCATGCATGGACAATGCCGCTTGCAGGGACAAGGTAGATTTTCCTATGCCGGGCTCTCCTCCCAGGAGCACAAGAGACCCGGCCAAAAAGCCACCACCAAGCACTCGGTCAAACTCTTGCAGTCCCGAAGATATTCTAGATTCCGGAGTGGCTTGCCATTCGTGAATAGGTTTGGGCGCATTTGCCGACGGTGGGGCAACACTTCCTCCGCGCACTTTAGCCTGTTGCAACTCCTCAACATAGGAATTCCAGGTGCCACAAGAAGCACATTTGCCAACCCACTTGGGGCTTTGTGCTCCACAGGATTGGCAAACAAATATGGTTTTAGACTTGGCCACAAAGCCGGGGTGACGGCTTAATTAACCCTAAGAAATTCGTACTGGATGTTGGCTCTATCGCTACCTCCTCCTGCAAAGCGGTTGGTAGAAATAATCAACACATCTTTATCCAAACGGTGAATCACATAGTTTGCTGTCATTGGATAAACAGAGGAGGGCGTTTTATCTAAATAATAAAGCTCCAAAAACCGATGATCGATAGAAGCAGACATTTCGTAGCGACCGCTATCGGCGGTGTTTGTGAATGGCTCATAGTACATCACCGCTCCGTCCGGGAAAAAGGTTAATTCTACCGCCGGATAATCGGGGTTTACCTCTACCCTGCGCCATGTGCCAAGAATATCGTCTTCACCGGAGCCAAGACAGCCGGTAAGCACCAAAGTGGCGGCCACTAAAAAAAGTATAGAAAAACGACGCAACATAAAATGTCTGTTAAGGGTAGTGCACAAAGATAGGAAATTCAAACAAAAAATGCCAAGCTCTTTTTGCTCCCGCTTTAGCCTTGGTTTTTGAGTAAGTTATTGAGCCAGGAAGTGGTAGAGTATCCTTCTTTAAGGGCAGCCAGGTGCAGCCGACCTCCATATTCTTGCACAAAGGAGGCGCCTACCACTTGATCGGGGGCATAGTCCATCCCTTTTACCAAGACATCCGGCCGCAGGTAACGAATAAGCGTTTCGGGAGTATCTTGGTCAAACAAAACGGCAGCATCGACCAAATGTAGGGCTTGCACGACCTGCAACCGCCACGCCTCTTCGCAAATCGGCCTTGTAGGGCCTTTTGCGCGAGCCACGGAGGCATCGCTGTTTATGCCAACAATGAGCCGATCTCCTTGGGCTTTTGCTTCTGCCAAACTATGCAAATGCCCGGGGTGCAAAACATCGAAACAGCCGTTGGTAAAAACAATGGTATCCGAAGCCATTTTCCAGACTTGGATTTGCCTTAGCAACTGCTGCCATGCTTTAGGCACTGGCTGGGTCATGAGCAATAGGTGATTTTTGGTTATAAATAGGCGTTAATATAAGAGCCAACAGGCCAATGCTCAGAATCATAAGCGTTTGCGCACTCCAAATAATCCAACCTAAGGCCCAGCCCAGGGAGGGCTCTAAGCCACCAAGTCCAGGAACAATCAACATACCACTTACCATGAGCGGAAAGGCCCCAACCCCTCCCGGAATAAAAAGCACAGCCAAGCTGGCAAATGCCACTACCGCTAATGGGGCTTTCGCTCCTAAACCGGCGGTTTCCGGCAAGGCAAAAAAGCACACTTGAGTCATGAAAAAGTAGCAAAGCCAGATGAGCAGTGTATGGAAGAAAAAGCGCCCGGGACGTTGGAGTTTAAGTACAGACCTTAGCCCTTCCAGAATACCTGTTAGCAAGCCACGGAATTTAAGCCATAAGGAAGCAATTAGGGCAACACGTTTTCGAAGTACCCACAACAGAACCCCAAGCACAAGAGCAACTCCTACTGCCCAAAGTGTCCAGGGAACTCCCGAAGAAGCTGCTGCCGAGTCTTTGTTTCCAAGCAAGGCCAACATTTCCTTAAATTCCGGAAGCATCCAAAGCATGGCTCCCCCCATTACGAGAAGCAAGCAAATCATATCTATAGCTCGTTCGGCCAAAACGGTGCCAAAGGCTTTTTCGAAGGGTACTTTTTCGTATTTAAACAACAGGGTGCAACGGGTGAATTCTCCCAAGCGAGGTACGGCTAAATTGAAAAAGTACATATTCATTACCGCAAAAAACAGGTTGGGGTATCGGGCATTAAAACCAATCCCCTTCAACAGACTCCCCCAGCGTGCCGCACGCACAAAGTGGCTAAACAAGCCTAAGCCTATAGAAGCCAAAAGCCACACATAATTGGCGCTTTGAATGGCTTCCCAGAATTCGGACCTGTCTTTGGGTTCCATTCGGTAATAAAACAAAAACACCATGGCCACTCCAATAGAGAGGAACAGCAACAACCTTAGGGTGGCTTTCACCTTTTTATTCATGGATGCTTCTTAAGGAGTTGGTGTTGGAATCAGGAAAAACAAGGGTTGGCTTAAAGGACTTGGCCTCTTCCAGAGAAAGTATGCCATAGGATATAATGAGCACCAAATCTCCGGGCTGCACCAAACGGGCCGCGGCCCCATTGAGGCAAACCACCCCACTTTTTCGTTCGCCGGGAATCAAATAGGTTTCCAGGCGGCTACCGTTGTTGAGGTTCACCACCTGTACTTTTTCGTTTTCAATCATTCCTGCGGCATCCATAAGGTCTTGGTCTACCGTAAGACTACCTATATAATTGAGGTTGGCCTCGGTAACTTTTACCCTATGAATTTTGGATTTAACCACATGTATCAACATGCCTCAAAGGTAGTGAATGGCTGGTTTACGGGAACATTATCAATTAAGCGAACGTCGTCGGCAAACCAAGCGAGGCTAAGTAGCATAGGGCGTTTGGGGTCGAATTCGCTGAGGGTTTTAAGGCTTTCTGCATCAAGTAAGGCAGCATATTCCATGCTCAGCCGGTGCGCTTTCATTCCTTGTTCAAGCTCCCTTTTTGCCTCTTCCCAATTCCAGTCGGCCCATTTTTGGGTTAGGGCCTTTAGGAACCTGGGCACAAAAAGTGTGCGTTTATATGCTTGTGCAGACAGGCGGGCATTTCTGCTGCTAAGGGCAAGCCCTTCGGAGTCCCTCAGGGTTGGAATGGCTTTAATGGTCAATTGTGGGAAATGCTGTTTAACCAACTGCTTTACTACCATAACTTGCTGATAGTCTTTAAGGCCAAAATAAGCTACTCGAGGTTTCACCTGGCCAAAGAATCGGTAAAGCACATTAGCGACTCCCTGGAAATGATTGGGGCGACTGGCTCCCTCCAAATAAGTATCTAAGCCGGCCAAATCAAACGTCATAGGCTGCTCTTGACCAAAAACCTCGGCAAAGGAGGGGGTATAGAGCAATGGGACACCGGCTTCTTCTAGCAAGGCTCTGTCCTGTTTGGGTGAAGAAGGATAATGACGCAGGTCGTTGGGGTTGTTAAACTGCAATGGATTCACAAAAATAGAAACCACCACAAAGGCCCCATCCTTAATTGCCTCACGAACCAAGGCCAAATGCCCTTGATGCAGTGCTCCCATGGTAGGCACAAAACCTACCGGCTTTCCTGAATCGTTTTCATGCGGCAAGAGCGCCTTCAAGTCGTTGAGGGTGTGTACTTCTTTCAAGGAAAGTGGAAATATTTGCCGCAAAACCAACGGCACATAGTTGCGCTATAATAGGGCCAAAGTAAAGGAATGTTTTGAAATACAAGGAAAAAATCGTTAATTTTGTAGAACCATTGAGCAATGCGGCTCAACTTTCTATTTTTTAAAAAATTTCATCCACACCCATGGAGAAACGCAAAGTGCTTTTCATTTCGCAGGAGATGCACCCTTACCTTCCTACGGACAATCCTATTGCAAACATTTCAAGGAACCTTCCCCAACAAGTGATGGAGCAAGGCTACGAGATTCGGAACTTTATGCCACGATTTGGCTGCATCAATGAGCGCAGGCACCAGTTGCACGAGGTTATTCGTCTGTCCGGAATGAACTTGGTAATTAATGATATGGACCAACCTCTAATCATAAAGGTTGCTTCCATTCCTTCGGCCAGAACCCAAGTGTATTTCATCGACAACGAAGAGTACTTCAAACGAAAGTATACGCTGGAAGATAAAGAGGGTAAATGCTTTGAAGATAACGACGAGCGTGCAGTGTTCTTTGCCAGAGGAGTATTTGAAACGGTGAAAAAACTAGGCTGGGCACCCGATCTGATTCATTGCCACGGCTGGATGACCTCTCTGGTTGGAGTATATCTTAAAAACTTATACCAAAACGAGCCCGTGTTCCAAAACACGAAAGTGATCCAAAGCCTCTATGCTACCGATGCATTTAGCGAGCCCTTGAGGGATGGTTTTGCTGAAAAAGTCCGCATGGAGGACATGACAGAAGAATCTTTCAATCCAGAAAACACAAGCTATGCTTCGGTGCTTAAAGAGAGCTTAAAGTATGCCGACGCCATAGTCGTAGGTGCAGAACCTTTAGATTCGGAAGTTCAAAAACACATCGACCAACTAAACCTTCCCTTGGCTACCATCAATCCTGAAGAGGATATTGTAGGCCCCGTTTTGGATTTGTACGAGCAGTTGATTGAAGACTCTGTACTTGCAGATTAAACCTTTGTTTTGATTTTTTAAGCATCCCCGGGCAAGATGTCCGGGGATATTTCGTTTGGTTCCGGAGGCTTACCTAATTTTGCTTTGGTTTAAGCAAAAGAGGCAACCCTCTCAAAAGAATTACCCTCTTGTGTAACAGATGACTATTTTTGTGCCCATGCGGCAGCGCCATATTTCTTTATACCCCCTTGTTTGCCTCTCCATCTTGGCACTTATTTCGTGCAGTGCCGACCAGGACTATGGCACAGGTTTGGTGCCGGATGACCAGTTTCTAAATGGAACCTTAGTTGATACTTTTGAGATAAAAGCCCGAGTAGTAAACGACGACACCATTCGTATGGATGAGGCCGGTGTTGGTATTCTGGGGCAGTCCTACGACCCCATTTTCGGAAAGTGTAATGCCGGCTTTTATACCAATTTCTCCGTAGCCTCTCCGGTGCTCAGTTATGGGCCAAACCCACAAATTGACTCCGTGGTACTGGTCTTGCAATACGAAGATTTGTATGGCAACCGCACCAAGTTGTTTGGTTACCAAACCGTGAAAGTATATGAGCTTTTAGAGCCTATTCCTGACCCTCCTGCAGAAGGCTTTACCAATTTTAATACCAATTTTGCAATAAGCAATCTTCCTGTAGGGGAACGGGGATTTGCCCCCATTTTCCCTTTGCAGGGAACAGACGGGCGCCTTTTCCGCATACGACTGGACAATTCCCTTGGGCAGCGCTTCCTAGACGCTGAAAGCTTAAACAACAGCAATATTGAGGACATCCTTAAGGGGCTTTATTTAAGCTGTGAGGCCCCAGGACAACAACCGGGCGAGGGGGCCCTCATAAAATTCAATACCCAGGCTGCCGTTTCTGGAGTTTACGTATACTACAAAACAGACAACCAAGCCAATCAATTGGTTCGTACAACCAGCTCCGGCAATGGAAACATAACCATAAATCAATCGGAATACGATAGAAGTACGGCACGTTCAGATCTCCAAAATAAGTTAGCACAAGCAGATTTTAATTATCAAAATCAACCGGACTTGTACATTCAACCCTTACAAGGCCTGAGGATTTTTGTAGAAATTCCGCACTTGTTGGAGCTTAAAAAACTGGGAAATATTGTGATAAACCGCGCCGAATTAATGGTCCCTATTGATTTAGACGCTTCCAAAGACTACCCTCTTCCAGCCACACTTATCACTTATTATCCCAAAGCCAACGGTGATTACGGCTTATTTTCAGATATAAATGGCATTGGGAATACGGGTGTAGAGTTGTTTTACGACGGCATATACCGGTCATCTTTAGGTGGCTACCGGTTTAGAATTACCCAACATGTGCAAGACTTATTGGCGGGCGATATTGGTCCGGACCCCGGCTTCTATATTGACCACTCCATAACCGGAAAAAACGAAAGCTTTAGCCGATTGGTGGTTCGAGGGCCATATGACCCGGAAACCCCCATGAAACTTTCCATTATTTATACCCTAGTAGACTAAGCGTATGTGTGGCATTGTTGGATATGTAGGAAAGCGAGAAGCATTTCCCATTTTAATTAAAGGGCTTCAACGCTTAGAATATCGAGGATACGACAGCGCAGGCATTGCCTTGCTTGAGGAAAAAACCATCAATTTATACAAGTGCAAAGGAAAGGTGGCCGATTTGCAAGCCTTTACCGAAGGCAAGTCCATAAAAGGAAACCAAGGTATTGGACACACCCGTTGGGCCACCCATGGAGTACCCAACGACACCAATGCTCACCCACATTATAGTGCCTCAGAAGAACTGGTCATTATTCATAATGGCATTATAGAGAACTATAATGTCTTGAAAAAAGGCCTGGAAAAGCGGGGCTATGTATTTCGGTCGGATACAGACACCGAAGTTCTAATTTTTCTTATCGAAGACATTCAAAAGCAATTAAAAACCAGCTTGGAAGAGTCGGTTCGTTTGGCATTGAATGAAATTGTTGGGGCTTATGCCATTGTGCTGATGTCCAAACATGAACCGGGAAAGCTTATTGCGGCCAAAAAGGGAAGCCCTTTGGTGATAGGGCTGGGAGAGGATGAATACTTTTTGGCTTCGGATGCCACTCCAATTGTGGAGTATACAAGGGAAGTAGTGTATCTTGAGGATGAAGAAATTGCTGTAGTGGAGCTGGGCAAAGACCTGCGGATGCGTACCATAGCAGACAAAGAAATTCAGCCTTATATCCAACAGCTTCAAATCGAGTTGGAGCAATTAGAAAAAGGGGGCTTTGACCACTTTATGCTCAAGGAAATTTATGAGCAGCCACGTTCGGTGCGTGACAGCATGCGCGGACGAGTGGACGTGCATACGGGGCGGGTTTCTTTAGGTGGTATTTTGGATTATGAAGCCCGTTTCGCTCAAGCCAAGCGGGTTATTATTGTGGCTTGTGGCACCAGTTGGCATGCCGGTTTGGTAGGCGAGTACCTTTTCGAAGACTTGGCTCGTATTCCTGTAGAGGTGGAGTATGCCTCTGAATTCAGGTACCGAAACCCCATTATTCAAGAAGGAGATATTGTAATCGCTATTTCGCAATCGGGAGAAACGGCAGACACTTTGGCGGCCATACAGTTAGCCAGGCAAAAAGGTGCCACCATTATTGGCATCTGCAATGTAGTAGGGTCTTCTATTGCAAGAGCCACCCATGCCGGGTCGTACACGCACGCAGGACCGGAAATCGGAGTAGCTTCTACCAAAGCTTTTACGGCCCAAGTAACCGTTTTGACCCTAATGGCGCTAATGGTAGGGCGTAAAAAAGGAGCTATTCAGGAAAGCAAGTACCGTGCATTGCTGAACGAATTGGAAAACATTCCGGAGCTAATCGCCAGGGTACTCAAGCAAGACGCAAACGTGCAAGCCATAAGCCACATTTACCAAAATGCCCGCAACTTTTTGTACTTGGGCAGAGGATATAACTTCCCCGTAGCCTTAGAGGGAGCATTAAAGCTTAAGGAAATCAGTTACATTCATGCAGAAGGCTACCCTGCGGCAGAAATGAAACATGGCCCCATCGCATTAATTGACGAGGAAATGCCTGTGGTGGTTATTGCTACCAAAGGAGATTCTTACGAAAAGATTGTATCAAATGTGCAGGAGGTAAAGGCGCGCGGGGGAAAAATTATTTCGATAGTAACGGAGGGCGATGTAGAAGTGGCGGCAATTTCCGACCATATTATTGAAATTCCGGAAACGCCGGATCCTATTTCGCCTTTGATTTCGGTAATTCCTTTGCAATTGCTTAGCTACCATATTGCCGTAATGCGGGGTTGCAACGTAGACCAGCCAAGGAATTTAGCAAAGTCGGTTACCGTAGAATAACCCTAGAGCGCCCCTGCCCAAAGCGAAAAGGCCTCTAGTTTTTCTGAGTTGCGCGACAACCAAGAAGCTGCATTTTTATTAATCGATTGTAAAATATAGTAGCAAAAGGTCTCCGTATGGCCGGCTTTATCCATTTGGGTAAAAATGGGCAAATACAAGCTATGCCAAGGGTCTTTTCTGTTTTTGGATGGCTTTTCTAGAAGATAGCTATACAGCGCTTTAGAGAGTTTCACGAACTGCTCTTCGGAGCTCATCTGTTCCTTTTCATAGGCCCGAGAGAATAGAAAAAACACACTGAGGTAAGGGCCTACTTTTGGGAACGCATTGTCGTGAAAAAGGGTTTCCCCTAAACCTATGGTTTTGCTTTTTCTTTCGTCTTCTTTTTTAGTCTGAATAGGGGCGTTTTCCTGGAACAAGGCCCATAGTGCTCCTGCGCCCTGTTTGGCTCGTGGACCGGATGGCTCCAAAAGCAAAAAGTATTGCAGAGCCATAAAGGCTTTAACCTGATTGTTTTTTTGCAGTTCTTGCAGCCCAAGCAGCAAATGACCGGAGGGGTGGGCGCTGTTGACCATTACTCCCTTTTGCAAATAGTCTATGGATTTATCTATTTCCTCCATTCGAAAGTAGGTCACACCTAAGTTGAAGTAGAATAAATAGTTTTCCCCTTTTTTTCGGAGGGCCTTTTTGAGTAATTTAATGGATTCTTGGGCTTCACCGCTATAATCGAGGCAGGAGCTAACGGAGAGGTATGCTTCGGTATGGTATTCCCCCTTCTTGTTTTGCAACACCCGATTACCGGAAGCAATGCAGCAAGGATAATCGTTCATAGCGGCACAAGTGAGTGACTTTTCGCAGTGGAGCAAAGCCGACTCCGGAAATTCCAACAATAGGCTGTTGTAGCGATTTAAGGCTTCGCTGTAGCGCCCTTGATAGTGCCATCCTATTGCTTCATAGACTTTAGAAGAGTCTAAGGATTGCGCCATGGATTCAGGAGTCGTAACCCATATGGCAAGAAATGGTAAAAAATAAAATAGACGCATAGGTAGGAGTAAAAAGGTATTGTTGGTTCAAAAATAAAAAATACCAAACGGAGCGTAAGGGCCAGGGATGGAGGCGGCACCCCGCAACAGGAGGGGGTTTGCTGTAAGGAGCTTAGGCGCGGCGGAGCGCAGCGAGCCCCGTCTAAGCCCGCCACAGCACTCCCTTCTGTTGTGGAGTATAGCCGAGAGCCCGTTTGGCCCCCAAATTAACCCTTATTAAAACCCTCAAAAAGGTATAGCTTGACAGAATCATTACCTTTGCAATTGAACCCTTTGTGCAAACTGAGGTTGTGTAACTAAATAAAAACAACAGCGATATGGCCTTTGAACTAGCCCCTTTACCTTATGCTTTTGACGCCCTGGAACCGCATATGGATGCGCGCACCATGGAAATTCACCACGACAAGCACCATGCCGGATATACCAACAATTTAAACGCTGCGATTGAAGGCAGTGCCTTGGCTTCTGCCGGTATTGAGGACATTTTGGCCCTGGTTTCCAAGCATCCTGCCGGCTTGCGTAACAATGCAGGAGGGTACTGGAACCATAATTTATTTTGGAATGTAATGAGTCCCAAAGGCGGTGGTACGCCGGGTGGCGAAGTTGGCGATGCCATTAAAAAGACTTGGGGAAGCTTTGATGCCTTTAAAGAGGAGTTTTCTACAGCCGCTAAAACTCGCTTTGGCTCAGGTTGGGCCTGGCTGGTGAAGCAAGACGGAAACTTGGTGGTGACCTCCAGCCCAAACCAAGACAACCCCTTAATGGACGATGCGCCCGTGAAAGGAACGCCTATTTTGGGTCTTGACGTCTGGGAACATGCTTACTATTTGCATTACCAAAACCGTCGTCCTGATTATGTGGCTGCGTTTTGGAATGTAATTAACTGGGATTATGTGAACGAGCTTTACAAGAATGCTTAATCCTTAAATGAGATAGTAGAAGAAACGCCGGTTTGCCGGCGTTTTTTTTTGCCATAAGGAGCAGTATTTTAAGATATTTGTGGAATGAAATCGGTGTTTCGGCAAGTACAAACCCTATTTCCGGGCTTGCACAATGTCCGTTTTGATCTCAAGTTTTGGCAAATGAGGCTAAATGGCCAGCCGCATGAGCCGGACTTTGCAGCCCTAGCAGACTTTGAATTTTCAACCGAAGAAGTAGCGCTGGATGTAGGAGCAAACCGTGGGGAAGCCCATTGGTCTATGCGGTTGTTTTTACCACAAGGCATGGAAATCCATTCCTTTGAGCCCAACCCACTGGTGGCCAAGCTGCTTCAAGACCGAGTGGAGGGTTGGCCCAGAGCCCGGGTGCATTCCTATGGTTTAGGAGCAACTGCGGACGAGCGAAGCTTGTATGTGCCATATTACCGAAAATGGATGTTTGATGGACTGGCCTCTTTTGACCCTAAAGAGGCCGGGAGCTGGCTGCAAAGTAGGCTTTGGGGCTATAGGAGCCGTCTATTTCGTATGGAAGCGGTAAGCTGCCGACAAGAAATGTTGGATGCCTTGGAATTTCCTGCCGGAATAATAAAGCTAGATGTCCAAGGTTGGGAGCATGAAGTATTGAAAGGCGGGTGGCAAACAATAAAAAAGCACTTACCGGTGTTGATGATAGAAGATTTGCCTCGAGCGCTTATTCCTCAACTGGAAGCTTTGGATTATGATTTGTGGTACTGGGAACGAGGTATTTGGAAGTCTGGAAGATCGGACATAAACACCTTTGCGGTGCCTAAGCATCGTTGGAAACAGGGGAAGGCTCCCTTTTGAGCCAAATAAGCTTGTCTTCTTGCCTGTAGAGGCTTAGGCCCGCCTTTTGAGCCAGTTTAATTGAGGCCGGGTTTCCTTGTAAAACACAGGCATATAGCTCCAAGTAGTTCGGTAAAATGGTGCCTATGGTGCTCAGCAGAAGCTTGCCTATGCCTTTTCCCCGAAACGTTGGTGCCACGGTCCAGCTAAGTTCTATAGAGCCATCTGCTCTTTGATCCAAGCGAAAAGAAGCAACATCCTCACCGTGCAAGGAGGCAATGAATAGAAGTCGCGAAGGGTTGTTTAGGGTGCTTTTGAGCCAAACTTGGTGCTCATCAGGGGCTATTTTTTGCTGAGAAATGGACTGCTTTCGCGTTTCAGGGTCGTTGCGCAGAGAGAGAAGCCATGAGGCATCTTTCATTTCGGCTTTTCTAAAAGAAAGGTTTGTATGCGCATAGGCCGCAAAGAGCTCTTCTAATTGCTTAGGCAGTGGGGTCATAGGCTGTTTTTAACCAGTTGGGAAAGGCTTGCCAAGGTTTGGGCAAAGAGCGAGGTGGAGGAGGAGACTGGTGGCTTAGGCGCGCTAAGGCGTTCAGAAAGTCCTTAGCGCTTACTTTGTCCCAGGAACCTAACTGTTCCACCCCGGGAAAAGCTTGAAGACCCTGGGCGAGCAGGCTTTGGTTTTGAGCGGTAATACCTGTGAGCAAAGGCACTCCGGCGGCTAAGACTTCCAGGGCCAAGGTGCTTGAGGGGACAACAGCCACAGCCGAAGCGCGCATTAAAGAGGCCATGGCGTGTGATGCTTGCTGCGCGAAAGCAGCAATTTTGAGTGTTGAAAATCGTTTTGTTACAAAAGCTGCTTCGGCGGGGTCTGGGCAAATTACTCGTATTGGATTTGAATATTCGGACTCTTGCAGCCATTGCAAGCACTTTTGCAGCTGTCCACCGGAAGAGGTTCCACCAAAGCAAAGAAATAGCCCGTCTCCATTTTCAGGCGGGTTGGCAATAAGAGAAGGAAAGGGCGATCTGAGCAGAAGCCACTCCAAGCCCAAAAGCCAATGCGTTGGTTTGGGGGTTTCGGGAGAAAAGTTCCGGGGAGTTAAATTGGGGCAATGGTTCAGGATGGCAAATGGAGCAAGTGCTTGGTCTGGCAAGTCGTTGATTTGAATGGTGCCGATATCTGCCGCTTTAAGTACATCAAGGTAGGCTTGGTTAAGCCCATAGTGATCAATTATTACCCAATCTCTCGGGCTCAGCTGTGGAATCAATGCGCGGGCAGTATCAAAGCTGAAGGCCTCCGGCACAAGAAGCTGGTGGCTTACGCCCAGCTTTAAGGCAGCTTCGGCCGACGAGGCGCTTAATAAGAAATGAACCTGTCCATAATTACTCAGCCGGTCTGCAAGGGCCATGCAGCGGACCAAGTGCCCCAAGCCTATATGGCTATTGCCATCTGCCCTCAAAAAAAACCTCGGTTTTTGCATAAAGGTTAAAAATAGCAAATCCCGTGCATCAATTGCGATTATTCAACGGGCTTTGTCCCAAAGTGCCGACTGCTTTCCTTTGAGGTGCCTAAAGCATCCGACAGGAATGGCAGCATGCATAAGTACAAAATAAAAGGGCGCTTTAAACAGAGCCGGCAAAGCGTTGCTTCTATGACCTAAGAACCCCACCAGGGCCAAGCCGTAGAAAGCGATTTGGAGGCCCGCCAAAAGCCCCCAAAAGAAGTGGGAAGGAGTTAGGAGCAAACAAAGAGCAAAAAAGAGCAACAATGCCCATGGAGCAAAAAGCCATCGAAGTAAGCGTCTAGAGAAAAACTGGAACCAAGGCAGAGGGTAATGGAAAGGTTTGTAAAATAACCTTAGGCGCGGCATGGATTGAAACGCACCTGCAGCAATTCGAATTTTACGTTTCCATTCCGCAGCAATGGATGGACTAGGGTCTTCGGAAGCCTTGGCATCGGAGGCGTAGTCTACCTTAAACCCTTGTTCTATGATTCTTACCGACAAAACAAAATCGTCGAGAATGGCATCTGTTTCCAAGTTACGGAACAGACTGGCCCTAAAAGCAAAAAGTTCTCCGGCAGCGCCAACTAAGGTGTACAACCGAGCGTCTTTGCGTTTTAGCCAGCTTTCGTATTTCCAATATAGGCCCTCCTGGGCTTGAGCCATTCCGGGCCGGCTACGCACCATTTTTTCACCCGACACTCCTCCCACTTTAGGGTTTGAAAAAGGGCGAGCCAAAGCCATTAAGGCTTGAGGGTTTAAAGAAGTGTTGGCATCGGTTATTACAACAATAGGGAATTGAGCAAAAGGAACGGCACGATTTATAGCTGCGGCTTTTCCGGCCCTTTGGGGCTGGTGTAGCACCTGCACCTGTGCCGGCCAAGGCATGGATTCCGACCCATCGTTAGAGCCATCGGTTATAAGCAGAATTTGAAGCTTTTCGGGAGGGTACTGTAGGTTAAGGCAGTTTTGGATTTTTTCATGGAGCCAACCGGCTTCGTTGAATGCGGGAACAATTAGGGTGATCCCGGGCCAGTCCTTAGGATCGGCAAGTGGCCTTTTTTGTTTAAAAAATGAAACACTCCAAGCCAAAAGGCCGTAACCTAAGTAGGTGTAGAACAGTAAAACCAATAAAACAATGGCCAAAAGCTCCATGGCTCAAAGGTACGAGTTCGGAGCAAAGGCGAGATATTAGGTTGGTCTGTGTACTTTAGTGCAAATTATTGCTTTGAACTACCTGGAAAATTTCGGACGATATTGTTTGTTGATGTTCCGTGCCTTTAGGCAACCCGGGCGAAACAGGTTTTTTAAGGAGCTTTTGGTTCGAGAAATAGACAGCCTGGGTGTTGGCTCGGTGGGCATTATAGCCATTATTTCCCTGTTTATGGGAGCTGTAATTGCTATTCAAATGGCAGCGAATATAGAAAGCCCTCTAATTCCTATGTATACCGTAGGCTATGCAACCCGAGAGTCCGTAATTTTGGAGTTTTCCTCCACCGTAATTGCTTTAATTTTGGCCGGCAAGGTGGGTTCCAATATTGCCTCTGAAATTGGTACCATGAGGGTTTCTGAGCAAATCGACGCCTTAGAAATTATGGGTGTAAACTCTGCCGGTTACTTGATTTTACCCAAAATTACTGCCGCTTTACTCATTAACCCTATTTTGACATTAATGAGCATGTTCCTGGGTGTGTGGGGAGGTTATTTTGCTTGCACCTTAACGGGATTGCTTGACAGCCCAACCTATATTCAAGGCATTACCTTGGATTTTAGGCCTTATCATTTGGTTTATTCTCTAATCAAAAGCTTGGTTTTTGCCTTTGTTATTACTTCTGTTGCCTCCTTTAGAGGATATTATGTACGAGGAGGTAGTAGAGAAGTTGGACAAACCAGTACGCGGGCTGTGGTAAACTCGAGTATTAGCATTTTGCTTTGGAACCTCATTTTAACTCGATTGTTGCTGCTATGATTGAGATCAAACATTTAAGTAAATCATTCGGAGACAATCAAGTATTGCATCATATTGATGCTGAATTTGAAGAGGGAAAAACCAATTTGATTATTGGACAATCCGGGAGCGGAAAAACGGTATTGATGAAATGCGTGGTGGGCTTATTTGAACCAACCGAAGGCGATGTGCTATACTCCGGAAGGTCTTTTACCAAAGCCAGTTTAAGTGAAAAACGAAACATTCGCAAAGAGATTGGAATGGTATTCCAAGGTGGAGCTTTGTTTGATTCTATGACGGTAGAAGAAAATGTGGCTTTCCCTTTACGCATGTTTACCCAAGGAAGTCGAAGCGAAATTTTGGACCGTGCCAACCTTTGTCTTAACCGGGTAAATCTTCCCAGCGCACACAAACTGTTTCCCTCCGAAATTAGTGGGGGCATGAAAAAACGAGTGGCCATTGCCAGGGCCATTGCCTTAAATCCAAAATATTTGTTTTTTGATGAACCAAATTCGGGCCTAGACCCCCGAACTTCAATCCTGATTGATAACCTAATTCAGGAAATTACCCAAGAATATCAAACCGTTACCGTAATTAACACCCACGACATGAACTCGGTAATGGACATTGGAGATAAGATCTTTTACATCCACAAGGGACAAAAGCATTGGCAAGGAGACCGGAAAAGCATTTGGGAAAGCCCGAATCAGGAGCTGACGGACTTTGTATTTGCAACCCGCCTTATGAGAGATATTCGAAGCAAAAAGTTTAAGCCCTGATGGTCTGAAGCCGACAATCTCATCTCTTGAGCGTTGGATAAAACGCCTTTTTGCCCTATTTAGTGCATAAAAAGAAAAACATGTACACCTGTGGAAAAGTAGGCATACATGTTTTTTCTAGAACCCAAGTTAAAATGTAGAAAGGAAGATTTTTGACGGCGTTTTTAGGCCAACGCTAATGTATGACCTCTAAACTTTCCATTATTTCACTGAAATTTTTTCGAACCTGCTCCCACCAAAGCCACTGGTCCATGGCATCATTGGACAAGTCGATTTGTTTGGAAAAAAACCGCTGCTCTATAATATCATTTACTTCCTCTAAGAGTTCATCCATTGACCCAGTGGTTTGAGTTAACAAAGCCAACTCATCGGAGGGACTCATAGTGCTCTCTAAAAAAGGGTAAACAGGTACTGCTTGCACGGTTCTATTGTTTGATGTATTTTAGTTTCTTAATTTAATGGTGGCAGTCCTTCCTTTTGTTGCTCATCCCTACGTTTCCCCAAAATGAGTTAGGAAGGTCTGCCATTTTTTCCTTTATCTGTCTGTCCTGTCTGCGTGTATCTAAGACCCGGCTGCAAAGATCGACGGATGGTTTTATCGGACGATTAAGAAGCCTCAGCAAATAAAAGATTCATTTTGGCCGTAGGGAGAATACGTTATCGGTTAATGTTGTAATTCGTCCACTATTATTTGCACCTGCGCTTGGTCTCCGGAACGGATAGCTTCGTGAGAGCTGCGTTCCAATGCGCGGTATTCGTCAGAAGACATGGTTGGCTTGGCTGCAATCAGCAAGTTCAACATTAAAGTGACTAAAATCCAAAGGCTGTCCATGAGGAAATGGTTTAAAGGGTGATTAATGCTGTAATTCGTCTACTATTATTTGCACCTGCGCTTGGTCTCCG